>JAZNEH010000062.1:0-6712 GCA_045588515.1 Eubacteriales bacterium | reverse complement strand
TTGGGGCCTTCATAGCGAATCACAACCACATCGCCGGGATGGATTTTACCGGCGTTAATAGCCGCCTGTGCATCCTCTTCGCACTCAAATACACGAGCAGGCCCTTCGTGAACTAACATTTCGGGCAGAACGGCGGAACGCTTTACAACACTGCCTTCCGGGGCAAGATTCCCTTTTAAAACGGCGATGCCGCCGGTTTCACTATATGGATTTTCAATAGGACGAATCACATCGTGATCTAAGTTGATACAGCCGGCAATGTTTTCTCCAACTGTCTTGCCAGTAACTGTGAGGCAATCGGTTTTTAAGAGACCTTTTTTGTTCAATTCATTCATCACAGCATAAACGCCGCCGGCCTCATCCAATTCTTCCATATAGGTTCTGCCGGCGGGGGCGAGATGGCAAAGATTGGGGGTTTTTGCGCTGATGGTATTGGCGATATCTAAGTCGATCTCAATGCCGCATTCGTGCGCAATGGCGGGCAGATGGAGCATACTATTGGTGGAACATCCCAGCGCCATATCCACAGTTAACGCATTCATAAATGCATCGTGTGTCATAATATCCCGAGGGCGTATGTCGTTTTTGAGCATTTCCATAACGGCCATACCGGCGTGTTTTGCCAGTTCAATACGGGCAGAATAAACAGCCGGAATGGTTCCGTTCCCTCGTAAGCCCATACCTAACGCTTCGGTAAGACAATTCATAGAATTGGCCGTATACATCCCGGAGCAAGAACCGCAAGTCGGGCAGGTTTTACATTCGAATTCTTTCAATTTTTCTGCGCCAATTTTACCGGCAGAATAAGACCCAACCGCTTCAAACATACTGGAAAGGCTTGTTTTTTTGCCATCAACACGGCCCGCTAGCATCGGTCCACCGCTCACAAATACAGTGGGAACGTTTACTCTGGCGGCGGCCATCAGCAAACCGGGCACGTTTTTATCGCAATTCGGAACCATTACCAAAGCATCAAATCCATGGGCTAAGGCCATAGATTCAGTAGAATCAGCGATCAGATCACGGGTTACAAGAGAATACTTCATTCCCGTATGGCCCATTGCGATGCCATCGCAGACAGCGATAGCCGGAAAAACAATGGGAGTGCCCCCTGCCATTGCAACACCGAGTTTAACTGCTTCCACAATTTTATCGATATTCATATGGCCGGGAACAATTTCATTATAGGAACTAACAATACCGATTAACGGCCGGGATTGCTCTTCTTCGGTTAACCCCAAGGCGTGAAACAAACTGCGATGAGGAGCATTCTGGCAACCGTCAACAATATTTTCTCTAGACATATTTTTACCTCTTTTAGTTATTGATGAGTTTATCCTCATCGCTCCAGCTATAGAGCTTGCGGATATCTTCGCCTACGATTTCAGAAGGATGCTCAGAAGCGATCTTACGCATCGCATTGAAATGAACCTGAGAACCGGCATCAGACATATCTAACAGGAAGTCTTTTGCAAAGGTACCGTCTTGGATATCCTTCAAGATCTTTTTCATCGCTTTCTTGGTATCTTCGGTGATGATCTTGGGGCCAGTGATGTAATCGCCATATTCAGCAGTATTAGAAATAGAATATCTCATACCGGAAAAGCCGCTTTGATAGATCAGGTCAACGATCAGTTTCATTTCGTGGATACATTCAAAATAAGCGTTTCTGGGGTCATAACCGGCTTCTACTAAGGTTTCAAAGCCCGCCTGCATCAAAGCGCAAACACCACCGCAGAGAACGGCTTGTTCACCGAACAGATCGGTTTCTGTTTCGGTTCTGAAATTGGTTTCCAAAACGCCGGCACGGGCGCCGCCAATTCCCAGGGCGTAAGCCAAGCCGATATCCCAAGCATCGCCGGTGGCATCCTGTTCTACTGCGATCAGGCAAGGAACGCCCTTCCCAACTTGATATTCGCTTCTAACTGTGTGGCCGGGGCCCTTGGGAGCGATCATAATAACGTTAACATCCTTAGGCGGCTTAATGCAACCAAAATGAATGTTAAAACCATGGGCAAAAGCAAGGGTTTTGCCGGCGGTCAGATTGGGCTCAATGCTTTCTTTATAAAGTTTTGCCTGCTTTTCATCGTTGATGAGGATCATAATCACATCAGCAACTTTAGCCGCTTCAGCGCTGGTCATAACTTTCAGGCCCTGTGCCTCGGCTTTTGCCCAACTTTTGGAGCCTTCATAAAGGCCAACGATTACGTTAACACCGCTATCTTTCAGATTCAAAGCATGGGCGTGGCCCTGAGAACCATAACCAATAATAGCAACGGTTTTTCCGTTCAGTTTTTGAAGATCACAATCTTGTTGATAAAAAATTCTTGCCATTTTCTTTTACCTCTTTCTATAAATTTTATAAATTGGTTACTTTACGAATAGTGGAACCGCCCCGTTCCAAAGAAACGATGCCGGTTCGGCATATTTCCAGTATTTTATAATCCCGCATCAAATTAATGAAGTCATCAATTCTGCGGCTATCATCTGTCACTTGCATTACCATCGATTCACGGGTATAATCGACAATTTTTGCATTATAGGCATCGGCCGCCGCTCGAATATCATCACGGGTTTCGGGATTATTCTCCATTTTAATAAGCAAAAGTTCACTGCTGACAGAATCAGTATTATGAAGTTCCTTGATGGAGCAAACATCTGGGAGTTTATAGAGTTGATCGATCAATTGATTTTTGATGGTATCATCTTTTCCTTCGAAAAGAATTGTAATACGGGAATACTCCGAAGATTCTGTTTCGCTCACGGTTAATGCATTAATATTGAATTGCCGGCGGCGAAACATACTGGTGACACGATTTAAAACACCAAATTGGTTATTTACCAAAACTGCAACCGTATATCGATTCATCCTTAATCACCTAACCTTACAATAATGTCATCCATGGATCCGCCCGGCGGCAGCATCGGAAGAACAAATTCATCCTTGTCGATGGCGCAATCAATCACGTACGTGGATTTAGCAGAAAAAGCACGTTCTAACGCTGCATCCAGTTCTTCGATGGTTGCACCCGCTTCTCCTTTGGCGCCAAAGGCTTCTGCCAATTTTACAAAGTTTGTTTTTCGATCCAAAATGGTATTGGAATAATGCTTATCAAAGAATAGCGTTTGCCATTGGCGAACCATCCCCAAAACCCCGTTATTCATAATTAAAATAACGATAGGCAGATCGTTGGAAGCGGCAGTTGCCAGTTCGTTTAAACACATCCCAAAACTGCCGTCGCCGGTTACCAAAACAGAACGTTCCTTCGTTCCGAAATAGGCGCCAATGGCGGCTCCAAGGCCAAAACCCATCGTTCCCAAACCGCCGCTGGAAACAAACCGCCGGATGGTTTTGAAGTTCAAGGATTGCGCAGACCACATTTGATGTTGGCCAACGTCTGTTGCAACCGCTGTATTATCGCCCAAATGTTTATTCAAAGTCATAATGGCATTTCGGGGTGTCATACCGGGTCGGTTATCCTGAAATTTCACTTCATCTACACGGAATGTATTTACTTTTTTCATCCATTCCGCATGGGTAGCATTCTTTGTTTTTTTCAATAGTTTTTGAAGAGTAAGTTTCACATCTCCCCGCAAACCATGAGCAATGGGAACGGTTTTAGAAAGTTCCGCACCATCAATATCAATATGCACAATCTTTGCACCGGTGGCAAATTTTGCTTTATTACCAGTTACTCGGTCATTGAATCGAACACCCAATGCAATAATACAATCAGCGTTGTGCATCGATGTGGATGAGGCATAGTGGCCGTGCATTCCTTGCATCCCCAAAAATCTGGGATGATCGGTAGGAATTCCGGAAATGCCCATCATAGAACATCCAATGGGTGCATCAATTTTTTCGGCAAGTTCTAAAACTTCTTCTTGCGCATCGCCGGTGATCATCCCGCCACCCACATAAATAAAGGGACGCTCTGCAGAATTAATACATTCTGCCGCTTCTTCGATGCGGATGTCTTTGGCGGGCGTTTTTTCATCGGGAGTAACCGCCGGTTGAGGTTCATATTCGCATTGAGCGATTTGAATATCTTTGGGAACATCGATCAAAACCGGGCCTGGTCGGCCGGAAATAGCCAAACGGAAAGCTTCCCGGATGGTATCTGCAAGATCTTCAACTTTTCCAACAAAATAATTATGTTTGGTAATCGGTAAGGTAACACCGGTAATATCGATTTCTTGAAAACTGTCAGAGCCAATCTGAGAAGTCATAACGTTGCCGGTGATTGCAACCAATGGAACAGAATCCAAATAGGCTGTGGCAATCCCGGTTACTAAGTTTGTGGCGCCCGGGCCGGAAGTTGCGATCACAACCCCGGGTTTCCCGGACGTTCTGGCATAACCATCAGCCGCATGGGCTGCCCCTTGCTCGTGCGCCGTTAAAATATGGCGTAATTCATCTTGATATTTATAGAGAGAATCATAAACGTTCAAAATCTGACCGCCCGGATAGCCAAAAACAACATCGCATCCTTGCTCGATCAGCGTTCGAACAATAATATCTGCACCGGATAATTTCATTTTATTCATTCCTTAATTTTTTAATAATCAAAGTACCCATTTCAGAGCAGCCTACCTTCTTACAGAGGGCCGCTTCCTTTTCATCGGAGGGCATAATATCGCCGGTTCTATATTTTTCATCCAGAACCGCAGAAACTGCGCTTTCAATTGCGTCTGCTTCTTTTGACATATCAAAACTATATCGAAGCATCATTGCGGCTGAAAGAATGGTTCCAATGGGATTGGCAATATCCTGATTGGCAATATCGGGGGCAGAGCCGTGGATCGGTTCATAAAGGCCGCAGGTTCCTTGGCCCAAACTGGAAGAAGGAATCATACCGATGGAGCCGGTAATCATCGAAGCTTCATCCGAAAGAATATCGCCAAACATATTCTCGGTAACAACAACGTCAAATTGAGAGGGATCTTTCACGATCTGCATTGCACAGTTGTCCACCAGCATATCGCTGAGTTCCACATCGGGATATTCATCCGCCAAACGGTGCATAACCTTTTTCCAAAGGCGGCTAGAATCCAAAACATTACTCTTTTCAACAGAACAGAGGCGCTTATTCCGCTTGCGGGCTGTTTCAAAACCGATGCGACCAATCCGCTCAATTTCACTTTCGGAATAACTCAGAATATCAGTTGCTTTCAACTCGCCATCAACGGTTTCTGTATTATGGGATCCAAAATAAATGCCTCCGATCAGTTCTCGTACAATGATAAAATCAATCCCTTTTTCAACGATAGCCGGTTTTAAGGGTGAGGCACTGGCTAATTGAGGCCAGATCTTTGCGGGGCGGTTATTGCTGTAAACGCCCATCCCGGCTCTTAACCGAAGCAACCCTTTCTCGGGGCGGCGATCGCCGGGAACATCATTCCATTTAGGTCCGCCAACAGCCCCCAGTAGCACGCTATCCGATTTGAGGCAACGTTCCAGCATCTCTTGGGGCAAAGGATCGCCCCATTTATCGATGGCGCAACCGCCAGCATCTACATCGGTATATACAAAGTGATGGCCGAAAAGTTCGGCAACTTTATCTAAAACCCGAAGGGCTTCATTCACAATCTCGGGGCCAATTCCATCCCCTCGGATTACTGCTATATTCTTAGTCATAAAGAACTCCTTAATCTTCTTTTAGCGAGGCCAATAAGCCGCCCTTTTTAATAATATTTTGAATGAAGGCCGGAAACGGCTCTGCTTGATAAATTTTGCCGGTGGTGATATTCGTAATCTTTCCGGTATCAAAATCAACAGATACTTGATCATTGGCCTGAATTTCATCAGCAGCATCGGGACATTCCAAAATCGGAAGACCAATATTAATGGCGTTTCGATAGAAGATGCGTGCAAAACTTTTGGCGATTACACACCCGGTTCCGCAAGTTTTAATAACCAAAGGGGCGTGTTCTCGAGAAGATCCACAACCAAAGTTCCAACCAGCCACCATAATATCATTAGGTTTCACTTGATGAACAAATTCGGTGTCAATATCTTCCATACAATGCTTTGCCAATTCTTTGGCATCGGCAGTATTGAGGTAACGTGCAGGAATGATAACATCGGTATCCACGTTATCGGGATATTTAAATACTTTTCCTTCGGTTTTCATCGGTTACACCTCCTGAGGTTCGGTAATATAGCCTGTAATGGCACTGGAAGCGGCGGTTGCAGGGCTGGCCAAATAAACTTCGCTCTTCACATGCCCCATCCGTCCTACAAAGTTGCGATTAGTGGTTGCGATGCAACGCTCCCCTTCTGCCAAAATTCCCATATATCCTCCCAAGCAAGGGCCGCAAGTGGGCGTAGAAATAACAGCGCCCGCATCAATAAACGCTGTTGCATAGCCTTTATCAATGCAATCACGGTAAATCTGCATAGTGGCAGGAATAATAATGCAGCGAACTCCATCGGCAACTTTCTTGCCTTTCAAAATCTTATAAGCCGCTTCCATATCTTCCATCCGCCCATTGGTGCAACTGCCGATCACAACTTGATCGATTTTGATGTTCCCTAATTCAGAAGCGGGTTTGGTATTTTCGGGAAGATGGGGGCAACTAACGATGGGAACCAAAGAAGAAAGATCAATTTCAATGGTTTGTTCGTATTCAGCATCGGCATCTGCTTCAAAAATAACCGGTTTACGCTCACAACGGCCATCCATATAGGCAATCGTCTTTTCATCTACCG
>JAZNEH010000061.1:0-5281 GCA_045588515.1 Eubacteriales bacterium | reverse complement strand
ACTGTTCGCCGAAACGGTTTCTTGCAACATAACTGGTATGGAGCAATTTATGAGCCTTATGGCTACCGGGCTTTTCAAGATACTCATCATAGAGTTTCTTGATTTCGGGATTTTCATGAGATTTTCTCAACTTCATTGCGCCATCGGTATCATAAAGGGCCTTAGCACGCAAAGCACGCAGATCTTCAAAGTTCCGAACAGATGCGGGTTGATGGGGCTGACCGCCGCCGTTTACACAACCGCCGGGGCAAGCCATAACTTCGATAAAGGTATAGTCGGCTTCGCCGGACTGAACCTTCTTTAAAAGTTCCTTAGCATTAGCCAAGCCAGAGCAAACAGCAACCTTCACATCCAGATCGCCAACTTTATATGCGGCTTCTTTGATGCCGGCGGTGCCGCGAACATCAGTGAATTCCAGTTTGCCCAATTCTTCGCCAGTGAGAACTTCAACAGCTGTACGCAGAGCGGCTTCCATAACACCACCGGTTGCGCCAAAGATCAAACCAGCGCCGGAACCAACGCCCAAAGGACTATCAAATTCGCCATCTTCCAGTTTATCAAAGAAGAGGCCGGCTCTCTTAATCATCTTTGCTAATTCACGAGTGGTGATCGCAATATCAACGTCAGGAACACCGGCAGCGGCTTGATCTTCACGGCCTACTTCAAATTTCTTTGCAGTACAAGGCATAACAGATACACTAACAATATCTTTCGGATCAATCCCATTCTTTTCAGCGTAGTAGGTCTTAATCATAGCGCCAAGCATTTGCTGAGGAGATTTACAAGAAGAAAGATGCGGAATCATATCCGGGAAGTTATGTTCACAGAACTTGATCCAGCCGGGAGAGCAAGAAGTAATCATCGGCAGTTTACCGCCGTTCTTCACACGCTCGATCAGTTCGGTCGCTTCTTCCATAATGGTCAGGTCGGCAGTAAAGTTGGTATCAAATACTTTATCAAAGCCCAATCTCTTCAGGGCGGTTACCATTTTGCCTTCTACATTAGTACCGATTTCCATACCAAAGGCTTCGCCTAAAGTAACACGAATAGAAGGAGCAACCTGAACAACAACGTGTTTGCTAGGATCGGACAAAGCAGCCCAAACCTTATCGGTATCGTCTTTTTCTTCCAAAGCACCAGTGGGACAAGCAACAATACACTGACCACAGGATACACAGGAAGTAAGACCCAGAGGATCATCAAAAGCAGAACCAATGTGAGTAGCAAAGCCTCTTTCATTTGCGCCCAGAACGCTTACACCTTGATTCTTTTCGCAAACAGCCACGCAACGACGACAAAGAATACACTTGTTATTGTTGCGGATCATATGAGCAGCAGAAGTATCCACATCAAAGACGTTCATTTCGCCTTCAAAGGCATCTTCCTTGTCCACGCCGTATTCCGTGCAAAGCCGTTGCAATTCGCAATCGCCGGAGCGAGCGCAAGACAAACATTTCTTATCGTGATTAGAAAGGATCAGTTCCAGAGTTTGTTTTCTGGCTTTCATAACCATGGGGCTATGGGTATAGATTTCCATACCTTCAGCTACAGGGAATACACATGCAGCAGCCAAACGGCCGATTCCATTCACTCTGTTTTCAACAACGCAGATACGGCAAGCACCGATCGCATTGATTTCTTTCAGAAAGCACAGAGTGGGAATATCAATATTGATTTTTCTGGCAGCCTCCAGAACAGAAGTACCGGCAGGTACGCTAACCGGAGTGCCGTCGATGGTTAAATTAATCATTTGCATTATCTTGCTCTCCTTTACTTTCTGACAATTGCTTTAAACTTACACTTGCTTACACAAACGCCGCACTTGATACACTTATTCTGATCGATGGTATGCATATTCTTAACAGTACCTTCGATAGCGTTAACAGGACAATTGCGAGCACAGAGGGTACAACCCTTACAAGCATCGGTGATTTCATAGTGCATCAGATCCTTACATACACCGGCAGGACACCGTTTTTCAAGGATATGAGCTTCATATTCATCTCTGAAATAACGCAGAGTTGAAAGAATAGGATTCGGAGCAGACTGGCCCAAAGCGCACAAAGAGTTTGCTTTAATGTAGTTGCAGAGTTCTTCCAGATCATCCAGATCCTGCATCGTTGCCTTACCGGCAGTGATCTTGTTCAAATACTCCAACATTCTCTTGGTGCCGATCCGGCAAGGAGTACACTTACCGCAAGATTCATCCACCGTGAATTCAAGGAAGAACTTGGCAATATCAACCATACAGTTATCTTCATCCATAACGATCAAACCGCCGGAACCCATCATAGAGCCGATAGCAGTCAGGTTATCAAAGTCGATGGGCGTATCGATCAAAGAAGCAGGGATACAACCACCGGAAGGACCACCGGTTTGAGCGGCTTTGAACTTCTTGCCATTGGGAATACCGCCACCGATATCCTCAATTACTTCACGCAGCGTAGTACCCATAGGAATTTCAACCAAACCGGTGTTAACGATCTTACCACCCAAAGCAAATACTTTGGTACCCTTGGACTTTTCAGTACCCATAGAAGCAAACCAATCGCCACCCTTCAGAATGATCTGGGGAATGTTGGCATAGGTTTCAACGTTATTGTTCATAGTGGGAATCCCGAAGATACCCTTTTCAGAAGGATAAGGAGGACGAGGACGGGGCTCGCCACGATTCCCTTCAATGGACGTCATCAAAGCGGTTTCTTCGCCGCATACAAATGCGCCGGCACCCAGACGAATTTCCATATCGAAGTTAAAGTCGGTGCCAAAAATGTTGTTGCCCAACAAACCGTATTCACGAGCCTGATCAATTGCAATCTGCAAACGTCTAACGGCAATGGGATACTCAGCACGGATATAAACAAAGCCTTTGCAAGCACCAACTGCATAAGCGGCAATCGCCATCGCTTCGATAATTGCATGGGGATCACCTTCCAGAATGGAACGATCCATAAATGCACCCGGGTCGCCTTCGTCGGCATTACAGCAAACATATTTCACATCTGCTTTGGTGCGAGCAGCCAGATCCCACTTCAGACCGGTGGGGAACCCGGCGCCGCCCCGGCCACGCAAGCCGGAATCCTTAATAACTTGGATAACATCGGCGGGAGTCATTTCGGTCAAGCACTTACCCAAAGCCTGATAACCATCGTAAGCGATATATTCATCAATCATTTCGGGGTTGATTACACCGCAGTTCCGCAGAGCAACACGTTTTTGTTTCTTATAGAAATTCGTATCATTCAAAGAAGCAGTAGTATCATCAGCGGCAGCACCATCAGTATAGAGGTATTTCTTCACAATACGACCCTTGATGATGTGCTCAGAAACGATCTCGGGGATCATATCAGGCTCAACGCGGCTATAGAAGGAACCTTCGGGGTAAACGATCATAATGGGGCCCAAAGCACACAGCCCAAAGCAACCAGTCATAACAACCTTTACTTCGTCCTGCAGGTTATTCTTTTCCAGTTCGGCGTTCAGAACTTCCATAACGCTATGAGAACCGGAGGAGGTACAGCCGGTACCGCCGCAAATCAAAATATGGTTTCTAATCATTGTTTACGTTCCTCCTTACTTTTGATAAGCACCGATGGTATATTCCTGAACAACCTTATTATTCACAACGTGCTCAGTAACAACCTTAGCAACCTTATCTTCAGTCATTTTAACATAAGTAGTTTTAACGCCGTCGGGAGTGGTGATCTCAACCACCGGCTCATATTGGCAGATACCGATGCAACCGGTCTGGGTACATACAACATTCTGCAAGCGACGGTCTTCAATTTCTTTCAAAAAGCCATTCAAAACCGGGCGGGCACCAGCGGCAATACCGCAAGTAGCCATACCAACAACAATGCGGGTAACCGCTTCGCCGTCGTTGCTGCGTAGATTTACTTTATTCTGCATTCTTTCTTTGATAGCCTGCAATTCAGCTAAAGATTTCATTTAGATTTTTCCTCCTTGTATTTCGTTTAAGTTCTCATTGATGTAGTCGCCAATCCAGATTAAGATTTCCGGAGAAGATAATGGGATATCATCCAACTGAGCGTGAAGTTCATCCGTATCAAGCACAAACGTTCCCAAATCTGTTTGATGCGTATAAACAAAACGGATTTGATCGTTGGCTTGAATCAAACTGATGATGGTACTGCTCATATCTCCAATGGGCGGACGATCTAAATGATCCAGCCGGTAGGTTGCAACGACTTGCGTTCCCACACCAACCGTTGACAGAATTTTAAAATAGCCGCCCGCATCCTCTGCGCTCTGCTTAAAAAGCGGAATTCCCAATCCCACCTTTCGAGTGGTCCGGGTGGTAACAAAAGGATCTGTTACCCTTGCAAGGAAATCTTCATCCATTCCGCATCCATTATCCTGAATCGAGATCATAATCTCGTTCTTCGAAAAACTTTCGATTACGTTAATCTCAATCTTATCAGCTTTTGCTTTAATAGAATTATTCGTTATGTCTAAAATATTGAGGGATAATTCCTTCATGGACTTAGTCCATTTCGATGTACTTCTTCAGAACATCAGCAACATCGCCGACAACCAAACGGCCATATACTTCGTCGTTGATCGTTAAGACGGGAGCCAGACCGCAAGCACCGATGCAACGGGTGGCTTCCAAAGAGAATTTCCCATCGGGCGTACATTCGCCAACATCAATGCCAATGATTTCTTTGATTTTATTGATAATGTCGCCGGAGCCCTTTACGTAGCAGGCGGTACCCAGGCAAACGGCGATCTTATATCTTCCCTTGGGAGCCAGCGAGAACTGGGCATAGAAAGTAACAACGCCGTAGATATGTTCCAAAGGAATATCAAGACCTTCGGAAATGATCTTTTGAACTTCGATCGGCAGATAGCCATAGATTTCCTGCGCCTTCTGCAGAATGGGCATCAGAGCGCCCTGCTGATCCTTGTGCGCAGCAATAAAGTCGAGAAGCTGCTGCTTCTGCTCTTCAGTACCGGCGAACGGCACTGATGCGATTACTTTTGCCATACAAATCCTCCTCGTGCCGGGTGCTTGTTTTCAAACGTTGCGCCCCGGGTTTCGTCATGGTTTACATGTACTGAGATATTATAGCACATCTTTTCCAAACTGGAAAGAGGGTGACGAGAAAATTCCGTCGATTTTTACAGATATAATCCGTCAAATTGCCCGAACCCAAAGGTATCATAGTATCACGACATACTTCTTGTCAATTCATAATGTGTTCCGGGCTTTCCAGAGCCCGGTTCTTGTGGAAAAATCGGACTATACAAATAGAAATAA
>JAZNEH010000060.1:0-1778 GCA_045588515.1 Eubacteriales bacterium | reverse complement strand
AGCGGGATCGGTTACCGGAGGATCCGTTACAACCGGGGGGTCCTGCGGGGGGTCCTGCGGCGCTTCCTGCGGCGCTTCGCCTGCTTTCAGTTTTTCATAGCACCGGAAGAAAACAACGGCCGCTTCCGCACGGCTGGCGGTATTTGCAGGATTAAAGTTTCCAAGATCATCCCCTTGGAACAAATTATTTGCACTGCATTTTGCCACCCACTCAACGGCCCAAGAAGCAATGGCGGCCTGATCGCCAAAGGTTTTGGTTCCTTCGGCACTCAATTCCAAGCCAAACACTTTTTCCACGGCACTAGCCAGCATTTTCGCCATTTCTTGCCGGGTGATCAAAGCATCGGGCGAGAAGGTTGTGGCAGAACTGCCATCGGTTACGCCCACTGCATAGGCCCAGCCCACCTCTTCGGCATACCATATGCCGACCGGCACATCCGTCAAAAAGTCCGGAGCTTGATAGGCTGAAAAATCTGCGTTACACAAACGGCCCAAAACGGTTACAAATTCTGCACGGGTGATCTTCTTATCGGGGGTAAACGTAGTGGGAGAAGTGCCTTGGAAAAGGTTTGCCCGAATGGCGTTTGCCACTTCTTCATAATACCAGATCCCCTGCACCAGATCCGTATAGACCGAAATATCGATCTCCGGCAGAGGCTCGCCGGGCATACTTTCATAAACCGGGATAATAAACTCGGCTTTGGCATTGGGATCTGCATAGGCCCGTTTCAAAATACCTGCTTCCTTCTGGGGAGCCAAGGCATCGGTCATATAAACCTTATTCTGCAGGCCTGCATAGCGGAAGAAATAGGGCGTGATGGCGCCTTGATCCAGATATTGATCCTTCACCCAGTTGGCGCCTTCCACAATGGAGCAGAAAACAGAATTCCAATTGCGGGCTTTGGCATAGGCCGCACCCAATGTATTGGGATCGTTATCATATGCACCGATCCCGAAGAAATTATAATAGCCTTCATAGTTCGGCACTACCCCACGGGCCAGCACAGATCCGCCATAACCGGATTCCAAAGCGGCACGGCAAGCGATATAAACCGGATTCATATAAATGGATTCGCCGGCCTGTTTGAAATAGGATACCGCATCTGCTTTGGAAATGTAGGTTTCATTGGCCCAAATGGCGGCAATCGCCTCATCACTCCAAAGGGTGGGATCATAAGTATCAATATCCAACATAGCAAAGATCTTATCTTCAGCCAGATAGGTTAAAGGATCGATATATTGCGCCTTATCCGCACCGTATTTACTCAGGGCGGCAGAATAGGACATCTCCACGTCTGCAAACCGGAAGGTCCAGTTGGGATGGGCAGCCTGCAAGGCTTCCACTGCCGTTTTATAGCGATCCGGCATCTCCACCAGATCCCAGGAAACTTCCAGATAATCTTTATGGATATAGCCCACCGTTTCTTCGCTACGCATTTGAACTTTGCACCAATCCCCTTCGGTTCCCAGATAATAAACCCGGGTGTTATTCTTCACCGATTTCAGAATGGCGCCGTTCATCGAGGCGGCGGCCCGCAAATTCACAGTTCCCCCGGAAGTGCGCACCCAGCCATAGGAATAAGGAATTCCATTAGGATCGGTCATAGCCAACAGATAAGTGCGAACCGATTGATCCGGCAAAGTTGCCGTTATCGTAACCTTCGCCCGGCCGTTCCCCAATTTCAAGGGCGTTCCCAGCACATAGGGCGTTTGGGGGTTATAGGGGGAATAATCGCAATATTGCAACACCGTTACTTCCACGTTGGTGAAGCCCGTAT
>JAZNEH010000059.1:0-12593 GCA_045588515.1 Eubacteriales bacterium | reverse complement strand
AACATCAAACGTGGCGAACAATTTTTAACAGAAACCGAAGAATGTCTGGGTTTTTATAAACGTTATTATCATTTAGAAGATCAAATGGAGCAGATCCGCAATCTGGCAATGAATATCCGTGACTTCAATCAGCGGCACGGCAAATCTCCCGAAATCGCTCAATTTGCAGAAGAGATCGTTTCCATCACCCGCCTTTATGAGGAGCAAAAATAAAGATGGCATTTGAAGGATTAAGTGAAAAACTCGCAAGAGCCTTTAAAAACTTAAAACAACATGGACACTTAACCGAAGCCGACGTTAAAACTGCAATGCGAGAGATCAAACTTGCTCTTTTAGAGGCTGACGTTAACTTTAAAGTTGTGAAGGGCTTTATCAGTAAGGTTTCGGATCGATGCGTTGGCAGTGATGTTTTGGAAAGCCTCACCCCCGCCCAGCAAGTGGTTAAAATCGTAAACGAAGAATTAACCGCTTTGATGGGTTCCGAAACCGCCAATATTAAAATGGCCTCTAACCCGCCCACTATTATTATGATGGTCGGTTTGCAAGGTACCGGTAAAACCACTCAAAGTGGTAAGTTGGCCGGTTATTTCAAAAAGAAAGGGCGCCGTCCCCTGCTGGTTGCCTGCGACGTTTACCGCCCCGCTGCTATTACCCAATTAGAGATTGTGGGGCAAGGGGTTGAAGTTCCTGTTTTTAAAATCGAGAATGAAAAAAATCCCGTAAAAATCGCCAAAGAAGCCATTGCTCACGCCAAGAAATACGGCAACGACTTGGTGATTTTGGATACAGCCGGCCGCCTTCATATCGATGAAGATTTGATGAATGAACTGGCAAATATTAAAAGTGCTGTTCAACCGCAAGAAATTCTCTTAGTAGTTGATGCCATGACCGGTCAAGATGCGGTGAACGTGGCTGAGAACTTCAATAACCTTTTAGATATTGACGGTGTTGTTTTAACCAAGTTAGATGGCGATACCCGTGGCGGTGCCGCTCTTTCTGTCAAGTACATCACCGGCAAACCCATTAAATTTGCGGGTATCGGCGAAAAATTAACCGATATCGAACCCTTCCATCCCGATCGGATGGCTTCCAGAATTCTGGGGATGGGCGACGTTCTCTCATTAATCGATAAAGCGCAAGAGGCTTATGATGAAAAAGAGGCTCTGGCTTTAGAAGAAAAGTTGCGGCAGAATCGTTTCACCCTTCAGGATTTTCTGGATCAAATGCGCCAGTTGAAAAAAATGGGTCCCTTAGAAAACCTTCTTGGAATGATGCCCGGTATCAATGGGGCGCAATTGAAGGATGTTAAGGTGGATGAAAAGCAAATGGCCCGCACCGAAGCGATCATCCTATCGATGACTCCCGCCGAGCGGGAGGACCCCTCTCTCTTGAATGCTTCCCGTCGCAAAAGAATTGCAGCTGGCAGCGGAACTTCAGTTGAGATGGTTAACAGGCTGATTAAGCAGTTCGACCAAATGAATAAAATGATTAAACAACTGAAATCCAAAAAAGGCAAACGCCGGGGTTTTGGTTTTTAATAAAGCAGATTTTTGAAAGGAGTGAATTTGAAATGGCAGTTAAGATCAGATTGAGAAGATTGGGTGCTAAGAAAGCCCCCACCTATCGTATTGTTGTTGCTGATTCCCGCTATCCCCGCGATGGCAGATTTATTGAGGAGATCGGTACCTACAATCCTTGCACCGAACCCGCCACCGTTACTATTGATGGCGAAAAAGCAAAAGCTTGGATCAAAAACGGCGCTCAGCCCACTGATACCGTTAAGGCTTTGCTGAAGAAACAGGAAATTCTCTAATACGGGGTATAGTACACAATGAAAGACCTCATTCTTTACCTCGCCCAAGCATTGGTTGATGAGCCGGAAGCAGTTACTGTTACCGAATCGGAAACCGAAGAAGCAATCGTTTACGAATTGCATGTTGCCGCAGACGACATGGGCCGGGTTATCGGTAAACACGGAAAGATCGCAAAGGCGATTCGTTCCATTGTGAAATCTGCATCCTTTAAAATGCCCAAAAAAGTGGTTGTTGAAATCAAATAACGGTATTTTGAATGGCAGCGCCGCATTTTATGCGACGCTGTTGTTTTTTAAATAAAATTGTTGTATAATAGAAAAAAAGATTTAACCGAGGAATCAAACAATGAAAAAAGAATTGCTTCAAGCCGGAAAAATCGTGAACACCCATGCTTTGCGCGGTGATCTGCGCATCTACCCTTATTGCGATGGGCCGGAATTTTTATGTGATGTTAAAAAACTCTATATCGACGATCAACCCTACACCATTACTTCTGCCAAGGTTCATAAGGGGCAAGCGTTGATTCACCTAAAAGGGATCGATCATATCAATCAAGCGGAGCCTTTGGTCGGAAAGATCGTTTATCTCAAAAAAAGCGAAGTGCCTTTAGAAGAAGGCCAATATTTTATTGATGATATCATTGGATTATCCGTTGAAGATATTGATACCGGGGCGATCTACGGTAAAGTTACAGATGTTATCACTACCGGAGCCAATGATGTTTTCGAAGTAACCGGCGATAAGGTATTGCTGGTGCCAAAGATTGATGATGTTGTGGTTGACATTAACTTAAAAGACGAAAAAATCTTAATTCGTCCGTTACAGGGGTTGTTTGAATGAAATTCTCAGTTTTAACGTTATTTCCCGATATGATCCGCCGTTCAATGGAAGAAAGCATCATTGGCCGAGCGCAGAAAAATGGAATCATTTCGTTGGAAACCTATCAAATACGGGATTATTCCCAAGATAAACACCGCCGAGTAGACGATTATCCCTTCGGAGGTGGCGGCGGAATGATTATGAAATGCCAACCGATCTTTGATTGCTATCAAGATCTCTTGAAAAAAAACAACGGCCAACGGCCATATACCGTTTATGTTTCACCCCGTGGCAGTGTATTAACCCAAAAGAAAGCAAAAGAACTGAGCGAATATTCTCATTTAGCCATTTTATGCGGCCACTATGAAGGAATCGATCAGCGGGTTTTGGATACAATAATTGATGAAGAAATCTCCATCGGTGATTATGTTTTAACCGGCGGAGAACTGCCAGCTTGCGTGTTGATCGACTGCATTTCCAGAATGATCCCCGGCGTTTTATCAGAAGAAAGTTCCTATACCAACGAAAGCCATTATAATGGACTTTTGGAACATCCTCAATATACGCAGCCCCGCCTTTGGAACGGTTTGGAAGTTCCTCCCGTTCTCACCGAAGGCAACCATCGGTTTATGAGCGTTTGGAAAACCGAAAAATCCATTGAGATGACCAAAAAGATGCGGCCGGATCTGATTCGCAATCCCATCCCAACCGGCAAGCGGATCCGTTTTTTTGAACCCGACGACCGAGCAGCTTTTTTGGAAATGATGAATGCTTTTTATAGCACCCCCGGTGTCCTGCACACAATCCCTCTTCAAAACGGCGAAAAAACATTTGATGCTATTTTGAATAAAGATCCATATGTGAATGCTTATATGATTCGTTATGAACAAAAAGATGCCGGGTATTGCCTTTTGAGCCACACTTATTCCAATGAAGGCGGCGGCTTAACCGTTTGGTTTGAAGAAATTTATATCAAGCCGGATTTTCGGGGCCACAAACTGGCCTATCGAGCTATGAAAGAGATTATGGAACTATACGAAGATTGCGCCGCAAGATTTCGTTTGGAAGTTACCGAAGAAAATGAAAGCGCTAAAAAAATCTATCGGCGCTTGGGCTTTAAGCCGCTCCACTATGAACAAATGATAAAAGACTAAAAAATGAGCCTATGTTCTAACATAGGCTCATTTCTCATATTACGATATCTTCAAATTTGCAGGGAATCACTTTTTCCAGATCCATAGGATCTAAAAGAATTTGCGCGCCGATCCGCCCTCCGCTGATGATAATCTCATCAAACAATTGGGCTGTTTCATCAATAACAGTTTGAAGCTGCTTTTTCATACCAATCGGGGTGCATCCCCCTCGGATATAGCCGGTTAAACCAAAAATTTCTTTCACGTGGATCAATTCAACGGATTTTTCGCCCACAGATTTTGCAGCTTTGCGTAAATCCAACTCCTCGGCAATGGGAACGACAAAAACATAATGAGTTCCGCTTTTGCCAACGGCAACCAGCGTTTTAAATGATTCCTCATAGTTCTGCCCCAATTGATCTGCCACGTGAACGGCATCGATGAATTGGTCACATTCATAAAGATTGACACGAAACGGGATTTTACGCTGTTCTAAAATCCGCATCGCATTGGTTTTTTGATCCTTCGCCATTATTTTGCCCGGATCTTCACAAATTTCTTTTTGCCACGTTTCAACACGAAGCCAGTTTCGATTTCTTCTTTGCTATAGGCCTTCTTAACATCCGTGATTTTTTCGCCGTCCACGCTAACGCCGCCCTGTTCAATCGCACGGCGCCCTTCAGAACCGGAAGTTACCAACCCGCTCTTCACCAACAAGGTGATCAAGCCGATCTGGCCTTCGTTATAGTCTTCATCTGCCACTTCATAGGTGGGCATATTTTCAGCGTTGCCGGTACCAAAAAGTGCACGTGCACTTTCTTGGGCTTTATTGGCTTCTTCCTCGCCGTGTACCAACTTTGTGAGTTCATAAGCGAGAATTTCTTTTGCCTTATTCAACTGGCTGCCTTCCCATTGATCCATAGCATCGATCTCTTCCAAAGGTAAGAAAGTGAGCATTCTGATACATTTCAAAACATCGGAATCCCCAACATTTCTCCAATATTGATAGAAATCAAAGGGAGAGGTCTTATTAGGATCCAACCAAACAGCGCCGTTTGCAGTTTTCCCCATCTTCTTCCCTTCGGAGTTCATCAAAAGAGTGATGGTCATTGCGCAGGCATTTTTCCCTAACTTTCTGCGAATCAATTCGGTACCGCCCAGCATATTGGACCATTGATCGTCGCCGCCAAACTGCATATTACAACCATAGTTTTGGAACAAATGATAGAAGTCATAGGACTGCATAATCATATAGTTAAATTCCAAGAAAGAAAGGCCTTTTTCCATTCTCTGCTTATAACATTCCGCTCTCAGCATATTATTAACCGAGAAACAAGCCCCCACTTCCCGCAGAAGTTCAACATAATTCAATTTTAAAAGCCAATCTGCATTATTAACCATCAAGGCTTTATCATCGCCAAATTCAATAAACCGCTCCATTTGTTTCTTAAAGCAAGCGCAGTTATGGGCGATAGTTTCAGCAGTCATCATCGAGCGCATATCACTCCGGCCGGAGGGATCACCGATATATCCAGTTCCCCCGCCGATCAACGCAATGGGGCGATTCCCGGCCATCTGCAATCGTTTCATCAAGCAAAGAGCCATAAAATGACCAACATGCAAACTATCCGCAGTGGGATCAAAACCAATATAGAAGGTTGCCTTACCGTTATCGATCAATTCCCGGATCTCTTCTTCATCCGTCACCTGAGCAATCAAGCCACGCGCAACCAATTCGTCATAAATTTTCATTTCAAACTTCCTTTCAAAAATAAAGCCCTCTGTCCCATTAACGGAACAGAGGGCGAAAATTCTTTTACGGCCACCTCTGTTATTTAAGATATTTTATCGTTTTTCATTGATTTTGTCAAGAGTTTATTCTGTAACAGAGATCTGCAACGGATCCGTCATAAAATAGCGCTGATCCAAGGCATTTGTTATCATAATCGGCTCCATTATATAACTCCCCGGTATACTTCCCCGCACTGTAAGCATAATATACTTGACATCGGGACTTAAAGAAACATTCAGTTTTTCAGGATCATATCCGTTCAAAACTGCATATCCATAGGTTCCGCAATGAATTCTCCCGCTCACAAGATGCAGGCCGGCAGGCAAAGTAATAGAAGTAGATGCGCCTTTAAAATCTTCTGGTAACGTAAGAGGAATCACAATCGTGGTTTCTTCTCCGCATTTCAAAGACTCCTGATATTCAACGCCTGAAAGAACTGTGCTCTCCGCCTCCGGGATCCCTTCCAAATTTGCAACATAGGAAAACGTAGCCTCATTCTTCCCCTCGATAGGGCTGATGCTGATTTCAACTGCCTGATCCTGCGTTAATTCAATGCTGCAAACAGATGTTCTCGAATATTGATACGTTTTGTTTTCGCCGGTAGCCATCTGCAGAGCAAATATATTCTGGCCGTCTAAATCCATAACATAATTACTTAAATATGTGATCAATTCCAAACTTAGAAGCGTTGTTTCATTATTATGATCTAAAAGATAGCGTATCAGATTTTCAGCCACATCTAAACTCAGCCGATTTGCTAGCATTGAAACCGCGGCGGTCAGTTCATTATCAATAGCCCCTTCGCCCACAATATAGGAACATTCTCCTTCTGTTATCAGCGACATTTTAATTTGATGTTCATATAGATAATTGGCTGTATCATAATCACCGGCATAGGCGAAGGCCAGCGCCATATAGACCGTTTCTTCTAATGTTAGATCTGTTGAAGTGGTATATAGGGATTGCAGATCAGTCATAACCGGCTCCCCTAATGCCGCCATTCCAAAATAGGAAATCAAATGATCGATTCTGGAAGCACGGCGATCATTTAAATAATACCCGAACAGATCCAATAATTCTTGCCTGCGAAATCCATCCGGCACCGCAGCGGCAATCTTAGAAGCCAGGCGCAGATCATCATATTTTGCATCAGCAAACAACCTCATTCCGCCACCGCTATAATAGGATTGCAGAAAATTGAGATCCATATTTTTCAGATCCATCCACTTGCCGGTGACATAATAATGCTCCGCCAGATAAGCGCCCAGCGCCTGATCGATCCTTGGGCCACTATTTGCAGACAGATAACTCATTGCTTTTTGCCAAAACCTATATTCTTGATCCACAACCGTTAACAAGACATTGCCCTGCGCCGGCTTTAGATTCAAAGAAACGCTCGCCTGAAGATCCACTTCTCGGTTGATCCGGATGGAGTTCTGCGACTTGACCACTTGAAACGATTGGATTACGTTATCCTGATAAGCGCCACTCTCACTTTGTACGTAAAGAGTATACACACCCGCATCCAAGGGGCCGAAATTTAAATATACATATTGAGATTTTAAAGCAGATGCTTTTTCTGTTTTAATCTCATTTCCGTCACGATCCGTTAATCCAACTGTATAATTGCAAAGAGAATCGGCCGCAATGCCCCGTCCATCGGTTTTAATAGCAACAGTGCAATCATCAGATGTTTTCAAGGTTTCTCCAACTGTAACCGAAGTTCCATATTCTTCGCCGGAAACAACATCATAAACTGTGCAAGCACCTTCCGCATCATCTGTAAAAGCTTTTATTACCGCTTTCCAATCCGTAGAATGTTCCGGCAATTTGAAGTTGAAACTCGCCTCGCCTTTTCGGTTTGTTTCAATCACACCCCAGTATGGACTATTCTCAAAGTGGCCACGATTCGATCCGCTGCTTCCGCCACCGCCTTCGATACCGGGAAGATATTCTGTTGCAAAATGCCGATAGGATGATGTTACATAAGTTTCCCCAGTCAGTTTTTGGTCATATAGAGCATACAACGGATCATCTGCGTGATGATCCAGCAGATAAAGCGCACGATCTAAAACACTGGCATACACCACTGCGGAAACCGGTTCCCCTTCAGAATTCGTCACTTTCATAGAAACCGACACTTCATCGCCAGGCTCATATTCCAATTGATCGGTTTCAACGGCGATATGAAGTTTAGCGCTTTCTGAATCATAAAAAACGTTCTCTGCACCCAGATCATAAATATGTTCACCGTCAAAATAAGCACCGTATATTGCAATTTGAGGCGCATATTCTTGCTCAAAGGCAATTTCCATCTTAGTGGTAGAAGCATAGTAATGGTCCAACATTTCTCCGGCTACAACGGTATAAAACACGCTTCCGCCTGAAGTTAAAGTGCCATTTTCGCTGTTGCGAACCTCCAAACGAACAGAATCACCAATATCAACTGATTGCTTATTTGCTTGTACATAATGGATCCCGGCGCCAAAATGATCCCGAATCGATCCCTCCTCAAACAACTCGCATCGTACTGCACTTTCCGTTTCGCCATCCAACGTTTTCAGAATCGCATAGTATTTCTCTTCATTTGTAGAAGATTTCTTAAAATCCCAATGTATCAAACCGTTAGAACTTGTCAATTCCAAGGTTTCTACCAATTCATCAACCTCTGTATAATCCCACGTATCATACGTTTTTTTATAAATGGGATCATAGGCTGTACCCAACTTTTTCCGGGAATAGGTAATTCGATGGATTTCAGCCAAAATTTTAACATCGGCCGCATCTCCGATATACTCATCGTTCATATAAATCCCTTGATAAAGATCGTCGGGATGCACATCAGCAAAAGCCAACCGGTTAAAGGTATTCACTTGAACTTTCAAAACATTATCTGCATATGCAGTTTTCAAATGATGATCGCCATTAAACACAACGAACTCTGCCGTTCCTGTTACCGAATATCCCTGTTCCTCTTCAACAACGCACGAAATGGAACGAACCTGCGGCGTATTTTCCGCATATGATACCGCCGTTTCGGGTTCAATCAGAAGTTCTGTTGTAAAATATCCATTTTTATCGGTTACACCATTAATATCGCCGGTCAATGAAACTCCGGATGCGGGCATTCCGTTCGGATAATTGACCGCCACAGAAACCAAAGCGGAATCCCCTTCTTGATAGACGGTGCGGTCGGTCAAAACCGAAACTGTATAAGTGGGGCGATTATAATCAGCCATACGGATCCAAACTTGGTCCATTTCAACGCCATCGATCCAAAGGGAAATCATCCCTTCACTCAATATGGTTTTTTTGATCGGAAGATCGGCAGAAAAAGAACCGTTATCATTCAATTTTACCGCCACCTCTTCAAAAAAGGCCGATTTCAAGATCACTTCGTCAGGAAGATCTGCCCGATTTTTTCGAGGCAGAACCATCCCGAAAACACCTATGGTGTCGGTGGTTTTATACAGAGCACTATTGGTAGTAATATACGTATAATATGTTCTTTGCTTTTGAAGATCTTTGTTCGATTCTTCGCCGTTTACGGCAATCACATAGGGAAAAGAGCCATTTTCGATCGTTAGAAAACGAACTTTATCCGCCTTAGAAGGGCCGGTGAAAGAAGCAAATCCTTGATCATTGGTTTGCGTTTTCTTTTTGCCATCCAGATAAAGAACTGCATCTTCCACTGCATTCCCGTTAATTGCATCATTAACCCAAGCAGTATAAGAACCATTGACAGAAATGGTATAAACCGCCAGATCTGTGCTTTGAAGCAACTGATATACTTTTCGATTTTCCAAAACCAGCTCTGCAAAATAATACCCTTGCGGTAAAGGTTCAGGATAATGGATAAATGCCGTTTTCCCGTTTCCATTATAATCATCCGCTAAGATCGGGGCGGTTTCAAATTCAGCCGTCGCTTTCTCCCCAAACTCCATAATTCCTGCAGAAACCGCTCCACTACGCACATATTTTTGATGAGCTTCGATATAGGCATCACTATTTTTAAAAGAATAAACAGTAACATTTGCCTTTTTAGGCTCAAATCCTTCATAGGCAACGGCCGCTATTGGACACTCATCCACCAAAAAAGTATCCGATACTTCACTTTGCCGATGCACCATATAGGCATAATTCCCCTCGGCAGTTGTATGGAACGAAAATGAAAACATCTCGCCCAACTCTACGCCTCCGGGGCCCTTCAAGCCGGCATCAATCGTCACTGTATATAAAGTTCCCGGAGCCATAGGTTGACTAGGCAGAAAGGCCCAGGTTCGCCCATAATTTTCAAAAGTTCCCTCAACTGCCGGTTCAATTTTAAATGCCGATTCGAAATCTTGAACATCCGCATGGGAGAATGTAATTTCAATAACGGAATCCAATCCCACATCCCAGGCGTTTTCAAGAGCTATATGGGATACTGCAAAGGGTGTTTCTGTTTGAAAGGCCCAACGATAAACAACATTTTCATTATAAACCGCCAAAACGTTATAAAGCGTATTGGCTGCCCATTCTTCTGAAGGTTCCATACGATACTTACAATTCCCGGTGCGTTTAATTTTAAATTCTCGTTCCGGCGAAATTGCCAATCTCGTTTTTAATTCTTCTACTGAAACTTCCTCAGTGGTTGTTATATTCAGATCTGACGTTACCTTCATTCCCAGATCGGATCGTTCATTGGCAACAATCGAATCAATAATATTCATCGATCCTTCCATCAGAATTTTCTTTTCCTCAGCAGGTGGCATCGATAGAAAAAAGGCAATGCCCGTGGCCGCCAAAATTGAAAGCGCAAGCCCACTAATGATCAGCCATTGCGCAACAAAGAAACGTTTTTTTGAAACCCGTTTTCGAACCCATTTCTGATTCGGAAACGATCTCTCTTTATTTAACGCCAATAATTCTTTAAACGTCATTTTGTCTGCTCCTTTTTCAGAGATACTCGTCCAATATATTCTTCTTGATTTTCTTTAATACCAGCAACAAATAGGACTTAACTGTTTCAGCGGGAAGATTTAATTCTGTGCTAATGGATTCCGGCGTTTCCTCAAAATAGAAATAAAGAACAAACGAGCGCCGCAACAAGGCCGGCAGGCCGGAAACATATTCCAAAATATCCTGCGTCAACATCTCGTCTTCCACAGATTCCTCAGTTAAATCAAACTCCGTTTCCAACATCTGTTCCAATGTTCCCTTCATTTGCGGTAGTTTTGGCGTTTGCAATTCTTTGCGATGCTTTTTCCAGTAAAGAGCCAGTTGTTCTTTGGTAGCCTTTTTCAAAGAATTCTGTGCCATAAGCGGTTCATATTTTGCATACTTTTTAAAATCTATATATACTGCGTAATAGATTTTTGCCAAGAGATCTTCAATATTTAAAAAATCTCCCGTTTGCTTCAGGCAATCAACGGCCAAAGCAGAATAGGTATCGTTATAAAAAGACTCAAAGTGAAATTTTAATTCTTTTCGTTTCATAAGGGCACTCCCTACTAATATACTTACAGATAAAGAGTACCACATCTTCCTTATAATTTCAACCAAAAGAAAAAGCACCTTCCGGTGCTTTTAATAAATAATTTGATAATTCAAGGCAAAGTTACCCTCTTTATAGTCGTAAACGGAAAACTGGTTATAATCCCCTTCTTCCTTTAAAACCAAAGACCAGTTTCCCGTTCCGTTTAAATCCATCACCAAAGGGTTAACCTCTTTTGAATGAGAAAGCAATTGGCAAGATTCTCCCCGTACATAACCTAAAACAGCCATTTCCTCTGCTCCGCAATTTCCGGAAAGAAAAGTTTCATTTACACCATCTCTGTCAAAATCGCAGGTCCACGTATGATAAATTGCAACAGAATTTTGATCCAAGCCATTGCTTTCCAACGCTTTCAAAAAAGGCGTTTTAACCGTTTCTGGCACCTTTGCTTGATTTTTAGATGTATAAGATTGATGCTCCATACTGCAAAACAGCGGCCAATCTCCGTTCACAGCATAAGACTTTTTATTCTTTAGTTTTTCAAAAGTTCGCTCTGTCGTTGGTTCCAGATTTTTGAAATGATAGTTTTGGAACAAATTTGCTTTTGTTTTTTCCAAATATGGTTCCAATTCATAATACCAATATACACCGGGTTCAATCTGCGATTTTCCATCAACGGTATACGCAAGAGGAATATAGTGTTCCTCCACATAAAGCACTGTCCTATCGCCGCCATTATCATATCCACCCTGCGGGACCTGAGAATCAATCGGATCTTTTTTTCCACATCCGCATAGTACAAGCGCAAGAATGGAAAAAATCAAAATCAGTCTTTTCATATTTGCATCCTCCTATCCCACTATATGGAAATAAAGATACAAATATGCAAAAAGAGCGGAAGAAACTTCCGCTCTTTTTTCGATTAAATTAATACATTCCGCCGCCCATTTGGTTCATAGCGGCATTAGCAGCAGCATCTGCGGCGGGATCCTTAATGTCAGCCACCAAACTTTCGGTGGTGAGCACCATTGCGGCCACGCTGGCAGCATTTTGCAAAGCGCTTCTGGTTACCTTTGCAGGATCCAGGATACCGGCTTCCAGCATATCGCAATAAACTTCATTAAAGGCATCAAAACCATAGTTAACACTATCGTTTTT
Source organism: Eubacteriales bacterium (assembly GCA_045588515.1). Classification (GTDB taxonomy): domain Bacteria; phylum Bacillota; class Clostridia; order Oscillospirales; family QAKW01; genus QAKW01. The sequence goes on along the minus strand of JAZNEH010000059.1, from coordinate 401 downwards.
ACGGATATTTTCCAAAATCACAGAGCCCTCCAGGCCGGAGTTGGCGGCAATTTGGCGAACCGGTTCTTCCAAGGCTTTCAAAACGATTTGAACGCCGGTCTTTTCATCGCCATCCACTTCATCCAGAAGTTTAGCGGCCACATCGATCGCTTTAATATAAGCAGTACCGCCGCCGGCAACTACGCCTTCTTCAACAGCAGCCTTCGTTGCCGCCAAGGCATCGTCTACCCGCAGTTTCTTTTCGTTCATTTCGGTTTCGGTTGCGGCGCCTACTTTAATCACTGCAACACCGCCGCTCAGTTTAGCCAAACGCTCTTCCAATTTTTCTCTATCATAAGAAGAGGTGGTTACTTCGATCTGGCTCTTGATCTGTTCTGCACGGGCAGCAATTTCTTCAGGAG
>JAZNEH010000058.1:0-10566 GCA_045588515.1 Eubacteriales bacterium | reverse complement strand
CCCAACTCTTTCACTAAAAGCATTGATTCTTGTGCAATCCTATAATTTATTAAATTGACATTGTATGGTGAATTAAGGTTTAAAGGAGTAAGAAATGAGAATTTTAGTTTGTATCAAACAAGTTCCGGGATCTACAAATGTCGAAGTTGATCAAAAAACCGGTGTTCTAAAGAGAGATGGAATTCAAAGCAAGATGAATCCGTATGACCTTTATGCGATAGAAACTGCACTCAATTTAACCGAAAAGTTTGGCGGTACTGTCGAGGTAATTACTATGGGGCCTCCGCAGGCAAAAACTGTAATAGCCGAAGCTATTTGTATGGGCGTAAAACAAGGCATCGTGCTTTCAGATCGTAGGTTTGCAGGTGCAGACGTTCTTGCAACGGCATATACTGTATCCCAGGGAATAAAAAAGGCGGGGGATTTTGACCTTGTTATTTGTGGAAAACAAACCACAGACGGCGATACCGCTCAGGTTGGAGCAGAGGTTGCCGAGTTTTTGAATTTACCAAACGTGGCTAATGTCTTATCGGTTAAAGAAGTGGACCAAAATAAAATAGTTGTTACTGCTTCTCAGGATGATAAGGTTGTTGAAATGAGCGTTAAATTGCCGTGTCTTATTTCGGTTGACGGTGATATAAATACCCCACGTCTTCCGTCCTATAAGGTAAAGAAAACCCTAACCGACGATATGATTAAATTATTATCTCTCGATGATTTTACCGACCAAAATGTTAATAATTACGGTCTTTCAGGATCTGCTACTCAGGTAGAAAGGATTTTTCCGCCTGAAAAGAACAATGAAAAGTATTCAATTGAGGGAACACCTCAAGAGCAAGCTGAGGAGCTTTTTACTCTTGTTCGCCGTATAAAATTGGTGTAGGAGGATATTATGGGCAGTTTAATTATTAACCACAATTTAGTTAATGAAGAAAAAGCTAAGTCTTTGATATCCGTATGTCCCTTTGGTGCGATATCTTATGACGGCAAACTGGATATTTCATCCGCTTGTAAAATGTGTAAGTTGTGCGTCAAAAAGAGTGACGGAATTATTACATATCAAGAAGATGAAAAGGTTAAAATTGATAAGGAACTTTGGAAGGGTATTTGCGTGTATGTTGACCATTTAGCAGGCCGCATTCACAGGGTTACATACGAACTGATAGGCAAAGCTATCGAGCTTTCAAAGGTCACAAAGCAGCCTGTTTATGCACTTATTATCGGTTCAAACTTGGGCGGAAGTATTGACAAGTTGCTACATTACGGCGTTGATAAGGTTTTCGTTTATGATAATCCGCGTTTTAAGGATTTTACAATTGAGCCTTACACAGCGGCTTTCTGTGATTTTATTGATAAGGTTAAGCCGTCGTCGGTTTTAGTTGGTGCTACAAATTTAGGACGACAGTTAGCACCCCGTGTTGCCGCCAGAAGACGTGCGGGACTAACAGCAGATTGCACCATTCTTGAAATGAAGGAAAATTCTGACCTTGTTCAGATAAGGCCGGCATTTGGCGGAAATATTATGGCTCAAATTATTTCACCTGATACAAGACCACAGTTTTGCACGGTTAGGTATAAAGTGTTTAACGAGCCGAAGCCGCAGGAGAAAGCCACAGGAGAGATTATAAATCTTGACATTGATGAACAAAAATTAAACTCGAATATAGAGGTTCTTTCCTATATAGATAAGCCGAAGGATATTGATATATCAGAATGTGAGGTTATCGTTGCAATTGGAAGAGGTGCTATGGGCGAAAGTGCAAGACAGATGGCGGCAGAGCTTGCGAGTTTACTTGGAGGAACATTGGCTTGCACAAGACCTCTTGTAGAAGGGAATATATTAGATGCTAAGCATCAAATCGGTTTGTCCGGAAGGACAGTAAAGCCGAAGTTTATCATTTGTCTTGGAATTTCGGGTGCCGTTCAATTTGTGGCAGGAATGAAGTCATCCGATTGTATTGTTGCAATCAATAACGATAGAACGGCATCAATTTTCGATGTTGCACATTATGGCGTTGTAGGGGATCTCAATGAAATTGTTCCTTTATTGATTACTAAAATCAAGGAGGGCCGCACAAATGTATAATAAATTAACATTAGAAGATATTACAAAACTTATAGAAATCGTTGGCAGAGAAAATGTTTTAGTAGATGATGACATAAGCTTAGATTATGCTCATGATGAGCTTGGAACGATTACAAAAATGCCCGATGCTGTGGTGCGAGTAACTACGACGGAGCAGGTTTCAAAAATAATGTCATTAGCTTGGGAAAGGGTTATCCCCGTTACTGTACGCGGAAGCGGGACAGGACTTGTGGGTGCCGCTGTGCCCGTTTGTGGTGGTATTTTGCTTGAAACTACAAAAATGAACAGGATAATCGAACTTGACAGTGATAATATGACGGTTACAGTACAACCCGGTGTGCTTTTAATGGAACTAGCCGCATTTGTTGAAGAAAATGACTTTTTATATCCTCCCGACCCAGGTGAAAAGTCTGCTACTATCGGTGGGAACATCTCTACTAACGCAGGCGGAATGAGGGCTGTGAAATACGGCGTAACCCGTGATTATGTCAGAGCGCTTACCGTGGTTATGCCAAGTGGGGAAATTGTAAAACTCGGTGCAAACGTTGCTAAAAATAGTTCGGGATACAGTTTAAAAGATTTAGTTATAGGTTCTGAGGGAACTTTATGTATAATAACCGAGGCGGTTTTATCGGTCGTTCCGCTACCAAAGGTTTCAGTTAGCCTTTTGGTGCCATTTTTAGATATGAAAAGCGCCATTGAAGCAGTGCCCAAAATTTTCAGGTCTAAGGTTACACCTACCGCAATCGAATATATGTCGCGCGACACTATTTTGTTTGCAGAGGATTATTTAGGAAAAAAATTTCCTGACAAGAAAAACGAGGCATACATTCTTTTGACCTTTGACGGAAACACCGAAACACAGGTTAGTGAGGATATGAAAATCGTTGCCGAGCTTTGCCTTGAAATTGGTGCGGTGGATGCTTATATTGTTGACACCGAAGAAAGAAGAAAGGCTGTCTGGTCGGCACGCGGTGCATTTCTTGAAGCCATAAAGTCCTCTACAACCGAAATGGACGAGTGCGATGTTGTTGTACCTGTTAATAAGATCGACGAGTTTATTCGTTTTACACATAACTTGGCAGAGCGTACAGGTGTGAGAATTCCAAGCTTTGGTCACGCAGGTGATGGTAATCTGCATATATACATTTGTAGGGACAACCTTTCCGAAACAGAATGGAAAGCAGTTTTACAAAACTGCTTTGATGAAATGTATAACAAAGCAGAGGAACTGGGCGGATTAGTTTCGGGTGAGCATGGTATTGGCTATGCTAAAAAAGATTATTTAAAGAATCAGCTTGGTGATATATCGATAAATATCATGAAGGGTATTAAAAATGTTTTTGATGAAAAAAATATTTTAAATCCCGAAAAGGTTTGTTTTTAAAATCAAGGTCATTGTGTTCGATAAAAAGTGCATAATCTACAATTTTTGTTATAAAAATCAAGTTTTCAGGCACATTTTATTCGTGTCATTAAGTTCAAACTACCCAGAAAAAAGAGAGCAAGTCGAAAGACTTGCTCTCTTCAGACTGTCAAAAAAGGCACCGACCGCAGAAAAAAGAAAAACCAGTTGGAATAGCAATTCTGCCTCCCTTGTGTAAATAAGTGACACCCCAAATCTTTGATTTGGTTGGTGGAACTTATGCAGTAGCGCAGCGGAGCTGTTCGTCACCCAGCGTGTCAAAAATAAAAAATGAAGTTTTTTGACACGCTGGATAAAAAGGCGACTTCGGTCGCCTTTTTATTATGGAGGCATACCATTTTTAAATATCCTCTCGCCTTTGTTGTAAAAACACCCGTTCGGTGGTACAATAAAAGAAACAGGAGGTGGATCAATGGATTCCTTACTTTTTGCGCTCAATTCCGTGGCGCCCATCATTCTGATGGTAGCCATCGGCTACGGGTTAAAGCGGCTGGGGCTGATGAGCGGTGAGTTCGCTAAAAATGCCAATAAACTGGTGTTCCGGGTCTTTTTGCCGGCAATGCTCTTTTTAAATGTTTACCGGGTGAAAAGCATCGGTTCCATCCATCCCGGCTATCTGGTCTATGGCGTGGCAGTCTTGGTGGCAATCTTTTTGATAGCCTTGCCCTTTGTGCTTTGGATCACGCCTAAAAACGACCGTCGGGGCGCTTTGATTCAATCGGCTTTTCGCTCCAACTATGCTCTGATCGGGATCCCCTTGGCTCAATCTCTCTTTGGAGAAGAGGGTGTGAAGGTGGCGGCATTGCTTTCGGCCTTTGCCATCCCCACGTTGAATATTCTGGCGGTCATCAGTCTATCAGTGTTTCATCCTGATAACAAAAAGGTCCGTATAAAGAGTGTTTTGCTCAACATCCTCAAAAACCCCCTAATCCAAAGCGTGGCGGCGGGTTTGCTGGTTTTGGTGTTGCGCAGTCTGTTTTTGCAATGGGGCGTGGAATTTCGCCTTTCTTCCATCACCCCGATTTTTAAGGTGTTGGAATGGCTTTCCAACGTAGCAACCCCTATGGCGCTTTTGTGTTTGGGCGCCCAATTTGAATTTTCCGCAGTGGCAGAACTAAAAAAAGAGATTCTCTTCGGCACTTTGATGCGCACCGTAGCGGTGCCGGTTTTGGGGCTGGGGATCGCTTATCTCTTTTTCTATCCCCGATTTGGTGGAGCAGAGTTTGCCTCTTTTGTGGCATTATTTGCAACGCCGGTGGCTGTTTCCACTGTGCCTATGACCCAGGAGATGAAGGGCGATGCAGTTTTGGCGGGCCAGTTGGTGGTATGGAGCACTCTGATCTCCGGCGGAACGATCTTTATTTATTCCTTCCTTTTGCGGGTGCTGGGGGTTTTTTGATTTCGAAAAAGTTTCGTAACGGAAGGGATTGACAAGGATTTTCTCTATTTTTATAATAGAGAAAAAACCTAAGGAGAACCAACGATGGCCAATGTCACCGTGAATTTTGAACAGATGCTGGGAAAGATCAAGCCTATGCATGCTGTAGGGCAGCCTCCTATTGCGGGCGGTTTCCGCAAACTGGATTTTCCCTATATCCGCTTTCTGCAAGAAGCCAATATTCCCTATTCCCGGCTCCACGATGTGGGCGGGGCCTACGGGGGCGGCCGCTACGTGGATATTCCTAATTTGTTCCGTGATTTTGAGGCGGATGAAACGGATCCTGCCAACTATGATTTTACGTTCACCGATGCCCTGTTGGAAGGGCTGGCAGAATATGAGGTTAAGCCTATCTTCCGCTTGGGCGTAACCATTGAAAATCAGTTCAATATTAAGGCCTATCATATCTATCCCCCCAAGGACTATGCCAAGTGGGCCCGGATTTGTGAACACGTGATCCGCCATTATAACGAAGGCTGGGCCGATGGCTTTCATTATGGCATCAAATATTGGGAGATCTGGAACGAGCCGGATAACGGCGTGCCCGGTGAAAACCAGATGTGGCTGGGCACCAACGAAGAATACTACGAGTTGTACCACGTGGCCGCCACACACTTAAAAGCCTGCTTTGGCGATAAAATCAAGGTGGGCGGCTACGGAGCCTGCAGTCCCAGAGGGATCTTCTATGAGCCCGAAAAATACGGTGTCCGTTGGGAAAAAGTGGAACCTTCTCACACCGGCATCCATCGTCTGGAATTTTTGTTCGGCTTTTTGGATTATATTAAAACCCATAATAGCCCTATCGACTTTTTCTCCTGGCATAGTTATGCCAATGTGGAAATGACGTTGGAAATGTCCAAATTCTTCCGCCGCACATTGGATCAATACGGTTATGAAGGGCTGGAAACGATGCTGAATGAATGGAACGGCCCCCACGCCGAAATTCAACACGACACCTCCTATGCCTCCGCCCAGGTGGCGGCTATGATGCTGACTGCCAGCCCTCATATCGTCACCGACGTGGTTTTGAAGAAAAACGGTATTTGGGATTATTTTGAAGAAGTTTGGTCGGTGGAGGACTTTGGCCTATCCAAGGGCACTGCGCCCATCTATCATCGGGTAGCAGAGCGGATCGGCTGTTCCACCGCTGATCTGGATTTCTATGACGATAACCCTCTGGCTCTGATGGGCGGCAAAGCCGCCGGTTGCCGGATCCACGCTGTGCGGGATCGCCAAACCGAGGAAGAACTGTCTGTTGTTCAGCAACTGGCCGATTGCTATATTGAATCTTATAGGGAACTTTTAAACTGAAATAAATAAAAAGGAACTGTAAAAACTTTACGTTTTACACAGTTCCTTTTTGTTATTATGTAGTAAGGCTTTTATAGTTTTATTTGCTCGATTTTACGAACGATCTCGTCGCCGACCTCTTGGGTTGTGTTGTTCCCGCCAAGGTCTGCGGTTAAAACCTTTCTTTCGCAAAGAACTTGCTCAATACAGTCGATCAGAAGTTTGCCCCAATCTTCGTGGCCGAAAAAGTCTAAAAGTTGGCTGGCAGACCATACCGTTGCCAGCGGATTGGCTTTGCCTTGTCCTGCAATGTCGGGGGCAGAGCCGTGGATGGGTTCAAACATAGAAGGGAACTTGCGTTCGGGGTTGATGTTGGCTCCCGCGGCAAGACCCATACCGCCGGTGATGGCGGCCCCCAGATCAGTTAGAATATCGCCGAACAGGTTAGAAGTTACAATGATTTCAAAGCGCTTGGGATCCTTAACCATAAACATACTTGCTGCATCAACCAGATAAGAATAGGTTTTGACCTCGGGATAATCCCGGCCGACTTCTTCAAAGATCTGATCCCAGAATACCATAGAATAATTCAGAGCATTACCCTTACTGATGCTAGTTAGAGTCTTGCCCTCTTTTTCGCCAGTTCATAGGCATAGCGGATGATCCGTTCACAGCCCACTCTGGAGAAAACGCCGTCTTGGATCACCACCTCGTTGGGCTTGTTTTTGAAAAGCCAACTGCCGCTGCCTGCGTATTCGCCCTCGCTGTTTTCGCGGATGAATACCATATCAATGTCGCCTACTTCTGCATCTTTAAGGGGGCAGGGAGCGCCTTTAAGCAGTTTCACAGGGCGCAGGTTTACGTACTGATCGAATTTTTTGCGGATCGCCAGCAAAAGATCCCAAAGGGATATGTGGTCGGGAACCCCGGGCGCCCCAACGGCGCCCAGAAAAATGGCATCGAATTTCGAAAGGGTTTCAATCCCGTCGTCGGCCATCATTTTGCCGTGTTCCAGATAATATTCGCATCCCTAGGGAAACTCGGTGAATTCAAAGGCGAAACCGCCGTCTAATTCTGCCACTTTATTGAGGATTTTAACGCCTTCGGCAATCACTTCGGGACCGATTCCATCGCCGCCGATGACCGCAATTTTATACTTTTTCATAATTTTCTCCTTAAATATCGTTACCGCTCTTCTTCGTAGGGCAGGTGGTCAAAGCTCTTGAAAAAGGTTTCCCGATAAAGCTTTTTAACAGCCTCCTCCGGCATTTTTTTCAAGTTTGGTTCCTGCTCGTTTTCCCTGAAATGGGATTCCAGCTCGTTCATCATTTTTGCAATGTTTTTATCCATCTTCCGTTCCTCCTTAATAATATTTTTGACTTTCTACCAAAATTATAGTATGATAATCTCATTAAAATACGGAGGTATTCAGTTTTGGAACGAATTGCCAGTTTTCAGATCGATCATTTGAATTTGGAACCGGGGCTCTACGTATCCCGCCGGGATCAGCGGGATGGAGTAGTTTTAACCACCTTTGACCTGCGGATCACTGCTCCCAATCGGGAACCGGTGATGGATATGCCCGCTCTCCACACGATCGAGCATCTGGGCGCCACCTTTTTGCGGAACAGTGCCCGCAAGGATGACGTAGTATATTTTGGGCCTATGGGCTGCCGCACCGGGTGCTATATGGTGCTGTTCGGCGACTTGGAAAGCGCTGAAACCTGCCCCTTGGTTCTGGAACTTTGCGATTTTATTTTGAATTTTGAGGGGGAGATCCCCGGTGCTGCTCCGGAACAATGCGGAAATTATTCCGAACAAAATCTGGCAATGGCAAAATATTATATTGCTCGCTATCGCAAAGATCTTTTGGAAAAGAAGAATTTTATCTATCGGTAAATTACTTTTTGTTCTGTCCTAACTTTCCGTCGGTATAGTAAGCGATATATCGATCCTGGCCCACGTTCAGGGTAATGCCGGAAAGATTCATCAGTTCCCAGCCCTTAATGTCCTTCAGGTAATGCCGGAACAACACCTTGTTTCCACAGGAGATGATCAATTCATCCTCCGTTACGCTGAAGGCACCGTCGGTGCCCAGGATCCGTTCCCGATAGGTGGCGGGATCCCGCTGTACCAGGCGTGAAAGGCCTCTTTTATCTAACGTGCGTAAAAGGATGAGATTCTCATCCTTTTCTTTTTTCTTTTTAAAAAGTCCCATCAGCAAAGGGTTCCTTCCCCAAAGAAATCGGAACGGTGGAAATCGGGATCTTCAATATCCACTTTGTTCCAGCTGACCCAATGAGGCAAGGGCGTTTCATCCCCGCACATATAGGCATTCAACCATAACTTGGTGCCGGCCACGGGCTTCAGTTCCCGGCCGAAGATCTCTTCCAAAGCCTTGAAGGGGATCTTATATTCCAAACTCCAGCATTTTCCGGGCACAATGGTCACTTTGGGATCCATATGCGGTTTCAGCATAGCGGTAATAAAGGGGCGGTTGTGGCGGTTAAATCCCTTGCCGATCAGCATACAACCTAAAACGTTGGTTTCAATGTTGATATAATCTTCATCCTCTGCAAAGGGCTTCAAAAACAGTTCCAAGCAGGTATCCTTCCAAACGTCGCCGTTATCAACGTAAGCCTTGGCCTGGGGGGATTCGATCCCGGCCCAAAGGCGTACCTTCAGGGCTTCTTCATTATAAACGATCGTCACATTTCCTTCGGGGCGGTAATCGTTTTCGGGCCAATTGATTTGATCGATTTTGCCGCCGATTTCTGCGGGAAATTGCAGATCGGCAGAATAAGTAATGTTCATTTTGTTCATTGATATCACCTCTTACCTTCATTATAACGGAAAAAATAAGGAAATGCAACGGTTTTTGGCGGTAAAATGGTTCTTGCCTTGCACCAAAAAATATGCTATAATAATAAAAACTACCGAAGGAGGCGTGTGAAATGCCGGAACTGGGCGGATTATGGGAACTCCCTGATATTAAAGCATTGGTTCTTTTTTTATTAAAAGAAGCGAATTGCGTGGTAACCGAAACCCAACTGACAGAAGTGATGATGGCAGATGGGCTGGTGGAATATTTTGATTATACGCAGGCGGTGGATCAATTGCTGATCGCCGGAATGATGGATATTGCATCCTTGGAAGAAACCAGCAGTTATAAAATTACAAAACTGGGTCTGGAAGTGGAAAAGGAATATGAGGAACGTCTTCCTTATAATGTAAAGAGCAAAACGCTGGCCGCTTTGCAGGCAAACCTGCGTAAAAAAAGAGAAGAGGAAGAGATCTGGACAGAGATCAAACGTTCAGAAACCGGCTTCTCCGTCACCTGCACCACGCAGGAACAGGGGGAAGTGCTCCTTTCCTATACGATCTTGGTCCCGGAGCAAAAGGATGCCTATTATGCTGCTGAGCGATTCAAGGAAAATCCGGCCTTCTATTATCAGCGAATTATGGAACTGGTGCTGGATGAAAACCTTTTCAAAAAACCTGAATAAACTTTCCAAAAAGCCCTTATCATAAGGGCTTTTATTTTTTTTGAAATTTTTGCAAAAAAGTGTTGACAATTAAAAAACTGTATGGTAATATAACATTGTAATCAATACAAAATTGAAATCAATTCAAAAGGAGGGCGAATAATGGAAGCCATCCAAATGCTTCAGGAAAACGGAATACGCCCTTCAATGATCCGCATTATGGTGCTGGAGTATTTGTTGGAGCACCGGATCCATCCAACGGTCGAGGAAGTTTATGGGGCCCTGCTGGAAAAAGCGCCCACCCTGTCTAAAACATCGGTGTATAACACTCTCCACCTGTTGGCGGAAAAAAATATGATCTTGGAGATCACCATCGATCCCGCTAAGGTGCGCTATGATGCAGATACTTCTCTGCACGGCCACTTTAAGTGCGATCAATGCGGCGAAGTTTGGGATTTCGCTGTTGGCCAGGTTCAAACCTCTTTATCTAAAGAGTTTGATATAAAAACAAAAGAGATTTATTTCACAGGCTTGTGCAATAAATGCAAAAAATGATTTTTTAAAAAGAAGGAGAAAGAAAAATGAAAAAGTTTGTGTGCAGCGTTTGCGGTTACGTTCACGAAGGGGATGCAGCTCCCGAAAAGTGCCCTGTTTGTAAGGTTCCTGCCGAAAAGTTTTCCGAAATGAAGGAAGGCGAGGCGCTGGCAGCCGAGCATGAATACGGCATCTATGCCAAAACCGTTAAGAATAACCCCGATATCAGCGCAGAAGATAAGGCTTTTATCTTTGAACAGTTGATGGCGAACTTCAACGGCGAATGTTCTGAGGTTGGTATGTACCT
>JAZNEH010000057.1:0-4721 GCA_045588515.1 Eubacteriales bacterium | reverse complement strand
GGTCAGCAGTTCTTTGATTTTATCGGCCCGCAGGGTTTCCAAGGCTGTTTGGCGGGTAACGCCATCGAAAACATCATCGGCAGTGCCGTCGTAGCGCTTGATAATGATATAGCCGGTTTCGGTTTCCAGTTTGCCAACTTCGCCTACTTCCAGTTCCAAGGCGGTTTTGGAGAGTTCTTCGTTGAATTCTCCATTATTGGAGATCACCATTCCGTTCTCCAGCGTGGAGGTATCTTGGCTATACATCGAGATCAGATCCGGGAACAGATCAGTGGAACTTTCTTTGCTGGCCGAAGCATAGGCATCTTCCGCCTTTTTCTGCAAAGCCTTCAACTCTTCCCCTTCCAACTCATTGCCGTTGGCGGGATCGTATTTCATTAAAATAATGGCCTTCACCAATGCGTTATGCACATTATAATAGTCCTTGATATCCTGATCGGAGGTTGCAAATTCGCCCCCCTCGCCAAAATAATAGTTCAGAACTTTAGTCTTTTTCGAGGCATCATAGATCTCGGTCAGGTATTCTTCGTAGGTATAACCATCGGCTTCCAGTTGCTCGGATAGGGCGCTCATTCCTCCGGCTTCAGCGGTGATCTCCGATAGGGCCCGGGTTAAATTCTCCTCTTCTTGCGGCGAAAAGGAAAGGCCCAACTGATCAAACTGGCGAGCATAGAGTTTGGTGGAGATCAGTTGTTCATTGATGGAATCCATAAAAACTTGGCTCATGGTGGAACCATCGTCCATTTTCTCGGTCCAGAACTCTTTGGTGTCTTCTTCGCCGGTGTTGGCTAAATAAGTGCTTTTCAGCAGATGAACCTGCCGGGCGTAATCGTTTTCAGTCACCACTTGTCCATCCACTTTGATGGCGTAGGATTCTTTTTTGCAGCCGGATAGGCAAAGAGAAAGGCAAAGCAGGCTGGCAAGAACGGAACAGATCTTTTTCACGAAGATTTCTCCTTTATATTTGATGCATTCAGTATATCATTTTGCCGGAAAAATGTAAATATTTATATTGTGAACAATTTGGAACTATGGTAAAATAACCTTATGAAAACAATTGTGAAGAAAAATCAAATATTGAACGTAACGGTGGAGGATTATACCGCCGAAGGGTTTGGGCTGGCCCGGTATGAAGGATATGTGCTCTTTATTCCGGGTACGGTTGCCGGAGAAACGGTGGAAATATTGGTGGTGAAAGCCGGCAAGAATTTCGGCTACGGAAAATTGCTCCGGGTGTTAACCCCTTCTCCCCATCGGGTGGAGCCCGCCTGCTCTTTGGCGGGCCGTTGCGGAGGATGCGCCTTTTGGCATCTTTCCTATGCGGAAGAAACGCGCCTGAAAGAAGAACGGGTGCAGGAGCAGATCCGGCGGATCGGCGGCCTTTTCTTGGAAGTTTCTCCTATTTTGGCGGCGGATCTGCAGACGGAATACCGCAATAAGGCCCAATTCCCCATCCGGCAAGTGAAGGGCAAGGCGGTGGGCGGTTTTTATGCCCCTGGCAGCCACGGCGTGGTGAGCGGGGCACCCTGCGCCATCCAGCCCGCTCTTTTTAATGAGATGTTGGCCGAAACGTTGCGGTTTATGGAAGAAAATGGCCTTTCTGCCTATGAGGAACAAAATTATTCCGGCCTGATCCGGCATCTTTATCTGCGCCGGGGCGAGGCCACCGGCCAAGTGATGGTCTGCTTGGTGATCAACGGCCGGGCGTTTGAACAAAAAGAGGCCTACGCCGCCTTTATGACGAAGCGCTTCCCGGAGGTAAAGACGGTAACGGTCAATTATAACGATCGCAACACCAACGTGGTGCTGGGCAAGCGTACCGAAACGGTACTGGGCCCGGGTTATATTGAAGATGTATTGCTGGGTAAAACCTATAAAATTGCGCCCCAGTCTTTTTATCAGGTGAACCGCCGGCAAACGGAAGCGCTTTATTCAAAGGTGAAGGAACTTTGCGCCCTCAGTGGGCAGGAACGGGTTTTGGATCTATATTGCGGCATCGGCACCATCGGCCTTTCTCTGGCGGATGGATGCCGGGAACTAATCGGTGTGGAAATCGTGCCCCAAGCCATCGAGAATGCCAAAGAAAATGCCCGGCGAAACGGGGTGGAGAATGCGGAATTCTTCTGCGCCGATGCAGGCACCGCCGCCGCCCGCTTTGCGGAGGAGGGCCGGCAATTTGACGTGATTGTGGTGGATCCGCCCCGGAAAGGCTGCGATGAGCCGACCCTCCGGGCCATCCAAAGGATGGCACCTCGGCGGCTGGTCTACGTTTCCTGCAACCCAGCTACCCTGGCCCGAGATCTGAAGATTTTGGAAACCTACGGCTTTAAGACCCAAAGCGTCACGCCGGTGGATCTGTTCCCCCGTACACATCACGTTGAAACGATTGCTTTCCTTTGTAAACAATAGTTTCACAGCCTGCCAAAAGCCCCGGCTCCGGCCGGTTTTTTTCTTTAGCGTAGAGTGAATAACCGAAATCTGCTCCCTTTGGGGCAGGTTCGGGTTATTCATTCTACTCTACCCTATGGTTTTGGCGGTAACGGAAGGACGGATGGAATTTGGACAGAGGGGGTTCGCAGGGCATACACTTTTCTCTTGATTATCCCAGGGTTAAGTGATATACTTTTGACAGAAAAGGAGTGTCGGATGATGAAAAAAATCGTTTTATCGGACGATTCGATCCGAACAGGCTATGAAGAAGCCGTGGAAGATCCGGCCGGAGGATATCAATCTGGTGCATTGGAACGCAGCCCTTTGGGATATTCTGAAATCAATGATGGTAACGATCTTCAGCGTGGTGTTTTTGAAAGAGGATCTGACACTGGTCCCTTTTATTGGTATGTTGTTGAGTCTGGAATCGGTCTTTTTGTTGAGCCGATCGGAGGAATAAGGGATGCTGGATTATGAACGTTGCACCCTCTGTCCTCGTCAGTGCGGGATCGATCGGCTGTTAAAGGCCGGGCCTTGCGGCGAAACGGCGGAGGTTCGGGTGGCCAGAGCGGCCTTGCACCACTGGGAGGAACCGCCCATTTCCGGCAAACGAGGGAGCGGCACGATATTTTTTACCGGTTGTAATTTGGGTTGTGTTTATTGCCAGAACCGGGCGATCAGCCGGGCAAACGGCAAGTTCGGTGCGCCGATGAGCCCCGCCCAATTGGCCGAGGAATTTTTTCGGTTGGAAGGATTGGGCGCGCATAATATTAATTTGGTAACGCCCACGCATTTTTCCCCCTCGATCCTGCAGGCCGTTTTGCTTTATCGAGCCCGGGGCGGGGAATTGCCGGTGGTTTATAATACCAGCGGTTATGAACGGCCCGAGATCATCGAAGCATTGCAAGATACGGTGGATATCTATCTTACCGACCTGAAATATGCTGAAGAATCTTCCGCCCGGAAGTATAGCCACGCTCCGGATTATCCGAAGGTTGCCCGCAGAGCGTTGGAAAAGATGGCGGAAACGGTGGGCGAGCCGCAGTTCGATGAAGAAGGGATGCTGAAAAAAGGCGTGATCGTGCGCCTTTTGGTGTTGCCCGGGCTGGAAGTGGAGGCTATGCAGAATTTAAAATACCTTTGGGACACCTTCGGCGAAAGGGTACTGGTTAGCATTATGAACCAGTATACTCCCGTTGGGAAAGATCTTCCGCCGGAACTGCAAAAACCTTTGCCCCGATCTTCTTATCGGACCGTGGTGAATTATGCCCGGAAATTAGGGTTCCAAAAGGCGTTTATCCAAGGGGATGAAACGGCGAAAGAGAGTTTTATCCCGGATTTCGAAGGAGAGTTGAAATAATGCGGTTGCTTTGCTTGGGGGATGTGGTTTCCCGCTTGGGCTTAGAGGCGGTGGAAAATGCTTTGCCTCGCCTGAAACAACAATATCGCCCGGATGCCATTATCATCAACGGCGAAAACAGCGCCATTGGCAACGGCATCGATGCCCATAGCGCAGAACGGCTCTTTGATGCCGGCGCAGACGTGATAACCGGCGGAAACCATTCTTTCCAACGCAAGGGGAGTGAGGAATTCCACGAGGAAACCCGGGCCCTTCTGCGCCCGGCCAATTGGTGCGGCGATCCCTTCGGGGTTGGAGAATATCGGCTGGATCTGGGCTCCTATGACCTAAGGGTGATTTCTCTGCAGGGAACCCTCTATATGAATAAATGCGAAAACCCCTTTACTTATTTGGATGAACTTTTGAAAAATGGTACACCCCGGGATCTAACGGTGGTGGATTTTCACGCCGAGGCTACGGCGGAAAAACAGGCGTTGGCCTGGCATTGCGATGGCCGAATCGCCCTGCTTTTTGGCACCCATACCCACGTGCAGACCAATGATGCCCGAATTTTGCCCCTTGGCACCGGGTATTTAACGGATATCGGAATGTGCGGCGCCCGGGATAGTATTTTGGGGAAAAAACTGGAGCCTTGCATCCATAATTTTTTGGAACCGGAGAATCGAATGAAGATCGAAGATGGCGAAGGCCCGGCGATGATTAACGGCCTTTGGGCAGAAATCGACGAAAAAACCAAGAAATGTATCCGAATAGAACTGATAAATATTACGAAATGAATTGACAAACCGCAGTTTCTGTGCTAAAATTTTTATCACGCTGGTGTGGCGGAACTGGCAGACGCCCGGGACTTAAAATCCCGTGAGTGAATAACTCGTACCGGTTCGATCCCGGTCACCAGCACCAAAAAAGAGGCAACCCGAAAGGGTATGCC
>JAZNEH010000056.1:0-4035 GCA_045588515.1 Eubacteriales bacterium | reverse complement strand
AGGGGCGACCATCGGTCGCCGTAGGGTTTGATGGAATTTTGGCGGGCGATCGCAGATCGCCCCTACGGGCACGTTTGCAAACTTCATCGTAGAGGTCGTCGGAAACCGCCGACCCCTACGGTTTTGTTCAAAATAAATCAGCGCCCCGGGAGATTCTTTATTCCCGGGGCGCCGTACGCTATATTGCAATTAACTTGATTGTCCCTTGGGGGACACGCGGGGTACGCTTGCCCCGCGGAGGGGGATAGATTATTCGTCCTCTTCGGTTTCTTCTTCCGGAAGGACTTCTACTTTGAGTTTTTCAATGCGCCGGTTATCGGTTTCCAGAACGGTGAAGGAGAGATTTTCATAATCCACTTCGTCACCGGGCTCCGCATAGCGGCCCAGTTGTTCCACAACGAACCCGCCCACGGTGGCATTATCGTCGTCGAAGTCCCGGTCGTCGAAGTCCACCTCGTCGAAGAAGTCTTCGATCCGCATATCGCCGTCGATCTCCAAAGTGCCATCGGAAAGTTCCACCACTTCGGGCTCGATCTCGTCGTTTTCATCCCAGATATCGCCCACCAACTGTTCCAGCACGTCTTCCATAGTCAGAATCCCCATTACACCGCCGTATTCATCGGTGACGATCACCATATGGCTTCTCTGCTCCCGCATCAGGGTGAGCACATCGTCTAAGGGCATCGTTTTATGCACGAACACCGGCTCCATCAGAGAACCCAAGATATCCGCATCGGGGTTTTCGGTCAGTTCCCGCATCACCAAGTTCACGTGCAGGATGCCGATAATGTTATCGATGGTATCTTTGTATACGGGGATGCGGGTATGAGTGGACTCCAGAATGACTTCCAGCATTTCTGCCCGGTCGCTATCCGCATCGATGGCGGTCATATCCACCCGGGGCGTGATGATCTCGTAGGCCTGAACGTCGTCAAAATCAAAGGCGCTTTGGATCAGGTCGCATTTTTCCTCATCGATAATGCCTTCGTCTTCCACGGTATCAATAATCGTTTCCAGTTCGTCTTCGGTAACGGAGGGGGAAGTATCCACGCCCCGTTTCCAAAGGTGAGAAAGCAGTTTGATCAGCCCATCCACGATGATCACAATAGGTTTTGTGATGATCATCAGCGTATAAAGGGGAATCGCAAAGAGGGTGGAGAAGGTTTCCGGCATAGTTTTCACCACAACTTTCGGAACGATCTCCCCACAGATCAGAACGATTACCGTCATGGCGAGGGTAGCGATCCAGGCCTGATCGGAGCCCAAAAGCCCGATCACGATCACCGTGGCCACGGATTCGGACGCAATGTTCACCAGATTGTTCCCGATCAGGATGGTAGCTAGGGCGCTTTCATAGTTATTATAAATTTTATAGGCCAGTTTTGCGGCGGTGGATTTCTTTTCTTCGGCGGCCCGTTTCAGCCGGATCTCGTTGGAAGAAGCATAGGCGATCTCCGAAGAGGAGAAAAATGCCGAGCAGATGAGGCAAATGATAATGATAATCACATTAACCATTCACAACACCCCCTTCCTCTTCTTCATCATAGATCTCGCCCACCAGTTCCTCCAAGATATCCTCTACCGTTATGATCCCTAAGATCTTGCCGGTAGATTGCACATAGGCAATATGGGTTCGATTGGCAGAAAGGGTGCTCAAAAGATCATCCACCGGGGTGGAATCGTTGATCATTGTGGCGCTGCACATTAACTGGCGCACGTTAAAGGTTTCTTTTTTATAATGGCTTTTTAAGAAGGTGCGGATGCTTAAGGTGCCCACCACCCAGCCTTCATCGTTCACCACCGGCAAACGGGAATGGGTGGAGTTTCGGATCACTTCCAAGACCGTTTCGTTGGAGTCCGTTTCGTTGATATGAAGCACTCGATCCCAAGGCGTCATCACGTCTTTCGCAGTGCGCTCGGAAAACTCAATGGCATTTTGCACCAACTCTTCCGTTTCTTCGTCGATATCGTTTTCTTCCACAAAGGTTTCGATGATCTCGTAAAGTTCATCTTCTGTAACCGTGGGGGTGGCTTCCGCCTTTTTCTTAAAGGGGCGGCTGGCCCATTCGCTGATGGCGGAAAAGAAAACGCTGACCGGCGTGAAGATCTTCATTAAAAAGACCAACGAACCGGAAATCGCCAAGGCAAACTTCTCGTTGCAGGCCTTGGCAAAGGCTTTGGGGATCATCTCGCCGATCAGGAACACGACCACGGTGGAGATCACGGTGGAAAGCGTTACCGCATAATCGGGCATAGCCTCAATGCTGTCGAACAGCGTATAAGTAAACACGGTGGAAAGGGTGGCGATTCCTGCGTGGGTCACGTTGGTGCCGATCAACAGGGTTGTTAAGGCTTTGTCAAAATGATCCAGAATGTAGATCACCCGTTTGGCCCGTTTGTCGCCGTCCTCGGCCCGGGTGGCAACCCGAATCCGATTTACCGATGCAAGGGCAATTTCCGCCCCGGCAAAATAGCCTGCCAATAATAAAAGTATCAGGATCGCAATTAAATATCCCGCCGGACTGTCGTCCATGAAAAAACCAACTCCTTATTTTTTATTTCATCAACTAATATTTTATCATATCATTTTGATAATTACAACCTTTTTATAAAGCTTCAATAAAGGCTAGCCCTTTCAAAACATCCTCTTCCGGCCGCTTTTGCTCCAGGGTTTTGATGGCGTTCACCCCCTTGATGCGTTGGTGGAAGGTGCGGGGCAGATCCCCTTCACCGGGGATCAGGTGCATATCGTTGAAATAGGCTTCATTATTTCCCAGTCGGGAATCGGACCAATGAACCCGGCCGATCCGCTCCGGCTCCTTCAAAAAGGCATCCAGATAGGCAAACCGCTCTTCAGCGGTGGGCAGGGTGGCCGCTGCACAAGCGGCGTGGCTGGTGTCGAGAGTCAGGAGCACGTTGGTGCGGTCCACGTCCTTTTGCAGTTGGATCCATTCCTCTGCAAAGGTGCCGAATCGGGTCAGATCGGGGATATGGAGCGCCTGATTTTCCAGGCAGAGGATGATCTTTTTCTCCGCCGCATAGGCGGCCAGCTCCCGTGACAAGGGGACGGTTCTCTTGTCAACTTTTATGCTTTGTATATTAAACCACGATTAAGACCGGTCAGACGTTCAATTTGTCGGATGGTAATACCGGTGTTTTTAAGTTGAACCAAGATGGCATTGCGGCGGAGACGATCTACAGACTGTAATGCAGATGGCTCGGAAATTTGAGCCAATTCACAAATCAGCATAGCGGCTTTTTCGTCACCGATCCGTCTGGGTCCCTCACATTCCAGGCAAGGTTGTTGTTCTTCTGCAAGATGAAATTCTTTAAATCCTGCTTGCCCGTTCAGTAATTCCAGTGCCAAAGCGGTATCAGCCAGTTCGGGATCACCCTGATACTCATGATAACTGCTCCATCGGTAATCGGTGGTAAAGGCGATCTGTGCCTTTTCCGGATTTTGGTGGATATAGCGTAAGGCCGCAAGAAAATAAGCCTCGTCGTCGATGGGCTCGCTTTTATAGCGATCCTGAAACAGATGCCCCACCCGCTCATACTTCCAATTGAAATAGGAGGCATAGGTGCCGGCGAGTTTTTTCATGATGAGCGTTAATTGATCTTCTTGATCCTCGATCAGTAAGTGAATATGGTTGCTCATCAGGCAATAGGCAGGCAACCCGAAACCAAGCTCCTGTTTGTATCGTTTGAGTAATTCCATGAACTTTAATCGGTCGTGGTCGTTTTCAAAAATATTCTGTCGGGCAACGCCCCGTAGAAGGACGTGGTAATATCCGGTTTTTCCTTTAATTCTGGCTTGTCTTGGCATAATTATCACCTCGAAATAAGGATACCACAGTTGAAAAAAGTTGTCAAGAGAACCGTCCCCTTGTCATGTGGGGAATATCTGCATAAATATCCCAATCTGCTAAACAGAGATTTTACCGCCGAAAGACCGAATCAGAAGTGGGTTACAGACATTTCGTACATACACACCAAGCAAGGCGTGTTGTACCTCTCGATCATTCGAGATTTGTA
>JAZNEH010000055.1:0-1788 GCA_045588515.1 Eubacteriales bacterium | reverse complement strand
TCAAGCCGGTGAGCAATAAAGCCGAGCCCAACGAGCCCCAAAGACCCCCGCCGCCAATAAAGAACATTGACATCACTGCAATCAGCACCGGGAACCGGCCATTGCAAGGCACAAAGGCATTGGTAAGGATGGCAATCAGCCGCTCCCGGGGGGAATCAATGATCCGGCATCCTGTAACGCCCACTGCATTACACCCAAACCCCATACACATCGTGAGCGCCTGTTTGCCGCAAGCGTTGCAACATTGAAAAGGGCGATCTAAATTATAGGCAAACCGAGGCAAAAAGCCCCCATCTTCCAATAGGGTAAAGAGCGGGAAAAAGATGGCCATGGGCGGAAGCATCACCGAAATTACCCAAGCCAACACCCGATAGACCCCCAACACCAGAGCATCGTGGAGCCACAAAGGGGCACCCAACGCCGCAATTCCTTCCGAAAGGCGATCCTGAAGCCAAAAAAGGCCTTTCCCCAAAAGTTCAGATGGCAGATTGGCCCCGGCGATGGTGAACCAGAAAATAAACGCCAACAGTAAAAGCATCAACGGATAGGCCGTATATTTACCGGTGATCCAGCGATCCATCCGGCGATCGAAAGGAAGATCCCGTGCCGGATATTGTACCACACGCTGGCAAATAGATTCCGCCATAGATACCAGCCGGCAAACAATGCAATCCTTGCGATCCTCTTTACCGATCCCTTTCTGGGCTAAATCGTCTTCTGCCTCTTTCAGCGCATCCGCCAACGCCTCATCCGCTAAAAGATCTCGGCCGGTTTGCCGCCGGAATTCCGCCAGCAGGCTTTCATCCCCTTCCAAGAGTTTCAAACTGAGCCAGCGAGCATTCAGGCCCAGATTTTGCTTCTGAAGCAACGGTTCCAATGTGCCGATGGCCATTTCCATTTCCGGGCAATAATCCACCTTTAGCGGCTCCTGATCCGGTTTCTGCCGAATCATCTGCTCCATCACTCCAACCAATTGGCGCAGATCCCGTTTCCGGCGTGCCACTGTTCCCACCACCGGCACGCCCAGTTCCCGGGATAAAGCCTTTAGATCTACCCGGATTTTTTTACGGCCGGCCTCATCCATCAAATTCACGCAAACCACCGCTCGCCGGCTGATCTCCAACGTTTGCAACACCAAATTCAAATTCCGTTCCAAACAAGTAGCATCGCAAACAATAACCACCCCATCGGCCCCGCCAAAACATAAAAAATTACGGGCCACCTCTTCTTCAGCCGAATGGGCCATCAAAGAATATGTACCAGGAATATCCACCAGCCAAAAGGGGCGTTCACCTGTTCGGCAGATCCCCCGGGCATTGGAAACGGTTTTCCCCGGCCAGTTGCCGGTATGCTGATGCATCCCGGTTAAATTATTAAAAAGCGTGCTTTTCCCAACATTGGGATTACCGGCAATGGCAATCACCGGCAATTCTTCCGCCGGTTCCCCTTGATTTCTCTTCAGCATAAGCCACTCCTCCTATCCTGCATCAGAACGGTTTTAGAATCCCGGGCCCGGATCGCAATCACTGCGCCCCGAATCCGATAGGCCGAGGGATCCCCGGCAGGACTGCGCCCCAAACATTCCACTTCGGTATCTTCAATTAATCCAATATCTAGGAACCGCCTGCGCATACTGCCGGCAGTTATTAATGCTTTCACATATCCCCGCTCCCCGGGGGCCAGTTGACTGAGATCCTGCATATTCTTCACCTCCTTCCATTCTATGTGATCCCCTATAAAAAGTGAAACGAGGGCTGGCTTTGCGATCGGGGTTGGGGCGCGGAGATA
>JAZNEH010000054.1:0-13876 GCA_045588515.1 Eubacteriales bacterium | reverse complement strand
CACCGATGCCAATAGATTGGCATCGGTGCTTTATTTTATTTATAAGGAAAGAAATCCGGCGTTGCTGAGCAACGCCGGATTTTATGATTCATATTATTCGCCGGAGCCATCGTTGGCCTGAGGAGCAGGATTATATTCTTCCCAAACTTCCTGAACCTCTTCTTCCCAACCGTTTACCAACTCGTTCTTTGCAAAGTTTGCAACCAAGTAACGGGAATAGAGATATTTTTCACCAACAGCCTTCACAGGATCTTTCGGACCATTGAACTTCAAGTCCAGATTCGGTTCCTTCTTCATAAAGTCAACATAAAGAAGTTTTGCCAGAATCTTATAGTCATCGGTCGGGGTTTTCTCGCTGGCAGCAGTGAATTCCAACTTAGAAATGTTATCGTAAAGAGTATCCAAGTCTTTCACATAAGCGATCACATTTTTCTTGGCGCTTTCTTTCAATGCGGAGGCGCAATAGAGATGAACTTCCTTAGATAAGCGATAGGCAAGGGAGCCAACTTCCAGATAGGCATCGAATTCAGCGGCATACTTAATGAAATCAGCGTTATAATCACCGTCGATCTCATCGGCATAATCGGTGCAAACCAGATAGGCGATAATGCTGGCCTCTCCGTCGTTGGTAAAGCCGCGATGTTTCGCAATAGAACGGGCCACCTGCATCGGAAGTGCAACTTGAGGATAATCGGTGTTAATCAGAACCTCGCCGGTGAAAGGAGAATAGATACTGCCGATTCCCATTGCACTATACAAGGGAGCAAACAATAGTTTCTTCACCTTAACTTCGCTACCCTTTAGGAAGGGATAATCTTTGCTGGCCTCTTTATAGCAAGCATTCACCGCTTCGCCGATCTCGTTCAGAGAATCGCCGGCGCCCGCATAGCAAGCACCGCCAGTGGGAGTGAAGTAGATATTATACATCCCGTTAACAGCCACTTCATTGATTTGGTCAATGGTGTAGATCATCGTGCCATCCAAAGCAGATTGGGTGTAATAATCGGGTTTATAAGTATTATAAATTTCTTTAGACTGATAGTGGAAAGGAGTGCGGTTGGTGGTAACGCCATAGCACATACTGTAAAAGAGGAAAGCTGTGCCGAATACGGCCACTAAAACATAGCCGAACTGAACCCAGATTCCGGCAATCTTATAGCCATCTTTATTGGTTTTAACAGTTTTGATAGTTTGATAAACCAAGAAACCGGCATAAGCCAGAATCCCAACCAAAGCCACAATAGCCAAAACTTCCAGCAAAGAGAAGGGCAAAACGTTGGAAATGGCAGTGAGCACGCCGGTAACGCCGCTGGCAACGGAGGTGGATAAACTTTCGCTTATAGCGGGAGAAACCATCGCCATAATATAAAGCACCAATCCGATCAGACCCAATCCGGCAAAACACCATTTTACGATGGAAAAAGCGGTGTTGCTCATCAGGATCATTTTCAGTTTTTCTTTTAACGTATACTCCGGTTTGATGGATTCCAGATCGGAAACATCAAATTCAAACTCTTCGTCAAATTCAGCCAGATCATCTAAAGTAAATTCGCCGGCAAGAGCATCCAGATCTTCTGCCCGAAGGCCTTCAAAATCTTCGGTTTCAAAGCCTTCTTCTGCATCCAGATGCAGGCCTTCGAGTTTTTCATTCTCAGCCATATGCGTCCTCCTCGCCTATCTAGGATATTATACACGATTATATATTACTATAAATTAGACAAAATTTCAAGTGGTTATTTAGAATTTTTATACTTTTTTTATTGGTATTCCTCTGCCGACGCAATCATTCCGCCGCCAACCACATAATTTTCCCAATAAACCACAGCACTTTGGCCGGGGGCCGGTGCTTTTTTAGGGGTTTCAAAATGCAAAATAGCCCGATTCTCTTCCAAAATTTCAACCCGCACTGCGGCATCCCGATCCCGATAGCGGATCTTGGCGGTCAGCCCTTCTGCCGGCAACGGCAGATGAAAAACCGTTTGTTCCAACAGAACCGTTTGTTTCATCACAGACTCTTCCGGCCCCAGCCAAACTACGTTCCTTTTCGGATCCAGCGCCGAAACATAAAGCCGCTGATCAGAAGCAATGCCTAAGCCTCGCCGTTGGCCCACGGTATAACCGCAAATCCCCCGATGGGTTCCCAAACGATTTCCGTTTAAATCCAGAATTTCTCCCGGTTGCGGCCGCCGGCCTGTGAAATCAGCAATGAAATCATCGTGGGAACAGCCTTCTTCCAAAAAGCAGATATCCAAAGAGTCTTTTTTAGAGGCCGCAGATAGTTTTAATAAACCCGCTTTTTTCCGAACAGACTCTTTATCCTCCGCATCGCTCAAAGGCAATAACAGGCGGGATAAAACATCCTGGCCCAATCCATAGAGCATATAACTTTGATCCTTTGCTTGGCCGGGAATCCGGCGCACCAAAAAACGCCCCTGATAAGACACTACCGATGCATAATGACCGGTGGCAATTTTTTCGCAGCCCAGTTCATCCGCCGCTTGCATCAATCCCTTAAATTTAACCGCAGGATTGCAAAGAATACAAGGATTTGGCGTTTCCCCCCGCAGATACATTTCAGCGAAGGGCGCCATCACTTTTTCTTGGAAAAGGGCGGTCATATCCTTGCATAAAAAAGGAATTTTCAATTCGGCGGCTGCTTTTTCTGCCGCAACCGCCTCATTGCCCACTTGATGCATTTTCAAAAACACGCCCACCGGCTGAAAGCCCCGCTCCTTTAAAAGAGCAACACAAACCGCACTATCCACGCCGCCGCTTAAGCCAACGGCAACCTTTTTCATTCTACAACCTCGAAAAGAACGCCCAGCGTTCCGGGGCCGCAATGGCTGGTGATCACGCTGCCGGCATCGGTTTCAAACACTTCTTCAAAAAGTTTCGATTCCAACACGGTGTCATAAACCGCCTTCACCGTTGCGGGATCGCATTTCGTATGGGTCACAAAGCAACGCTTTTTATTGATCTTATCCGCATTGGCAGAAAGCATCTGCTTTGCATACTGCACCATTACTTTTTCAATGGCGCCCCGATATTTTTCAGCCACACCCATCTTACCGTCTGCAACGAAAATCCGCGGATGCAACTTCAAAAGATTAGCGCCCAATGCGGCAACAGATGAGCAACGGCCGCCCATCCGCAGATAATCCAATTGATCCACAACAAAACTGGCACGAACCAAAGGAATCCGTTCCTGAATAACTGCCACGATCTCTTCAGCCGTTTTGCCTTCTTCTTTCAAATCATAAGCATCCAGCATCAAAAGAGCTGTACCGGTGGAAAGATTGGCGCTATCGATCACATAGACTTTGCCTTCTCCCTCATTTTCTTCGGCCGCCAGATTGGCGCTCTGATGGGTGCTGGACATGGAGGAAGAAATGTTAAAATGAATAACATCATAGCCCTCTTTGGTATAGGTTTCAAAAAAATCCTTATAATCCGTCAGGGTAGCCGCTGAGGTTTTGGGCAACTGTTTATGTTCGGCCACATAATTATAAATCTTATCGGGATACATCTCCACGCCGTCATCTTTAAAGGAATCATCGCCCAGCGTTACA
Source organism: Eubacteriales bacterium (assembly GCA_045588515.1). Taxonomy (GTDB): domain Bacteria; phylum Bacillota; class Clostridia; order Oscillospirales; family QAKW01; genus QAKW01. Next base: position 10,307 of record JAZNEH010000054.1, on the reverse strand, counting down.
TAAAGGGGCTGAATCTTAAAATCATACCGTTCCTTCATTGCGGCGGAAATATCGCTGGTACTGTCTGCAGAGATGATAATTTTATTCATAATCAGCAAAGGTCCTTTCTTATCACATAGAATTACATTTTATAATATAACTTATATTTCCCGAATTGTCAAAGAAATTGTTGATTTTTTTATTTCCTTGCTCTATAATATGGTTAGTAACTTTAATTGAGGAGGAACTCAAAGAATGCTTGTTTCTGCAAAGGAAATGATCAAAAAGGCCTATGAGGGCCATTATGCTGTTGGCCAGTTCAACATCAACAACCTGGAATGGACTAAAGCCATCCTGCTGACTGCCGAAGAGAATAAATCCCCTGTGATCTTGGGTGTTTCCGAAGGCGCCGGCAAGTATATGTGCGGCTACAAAACCGTTGTTGGAATGGTAAAAGGGATGATCGAAGAACTGAACATCACCGTTCCTGTTGCCATCCATCTGGATCATGGTTCCTATGAAGGCGCCAAAAAAGTAATCGCCGACGGTTTTTCTTCCGTTATGTTCGACGGTTCCCACTATGGTATCGAAGAGAATATCGAAAAAACCAAAGAAATCATTGCTCTGGCCAATGCCAAAGGAATGAGCGTTGAAGCCGAAGTTGGCTCCATCGGTGGTGAAGAAGACGGCGTAATCGGCCGCGGCGAAGTGGCGGATCCTGATGAATGCAAAAAGATTGCTGATCTGGGCGTAGATTTTCTGGCCGCCGGCATCGGCAATATCCACGGCAAATATCCCGCCAACTGGGCCGGTTTGGATTTTGAAGCGCTGGATAAGATCCAGAAAGCCACAACCGGTATGCCTCTGGTTCTCCATGGCGGCACCGGCATCCCTGCCGATATGATCAAAAAGGCCATCTCCCTGGGCGTTGCCAAGATCAACGTGAATACTGAATGTCAGCTGGCCTTTGCCGATGCAACCCGTAAATACGTGGAAGCCGGCAAGGATCTGGAAGGCAAAGGGTTCGATCCCAGAAAACTTCTGGCCCCCGGCTTTGAAGCCATCAAAGCAACTGTAAAAGAAAAAATGGAACTCTTCGGTTCTGTTAATAAAGCGTAATCTAACCCTATTCTGTCAGGCGGTCGCAATTCTGCGGCCGCCTTTTTCTTTTCATTTTTCTGCGCTTCCTCTCATATGTTGAACGGAAAGGAAGTGCAGAAAAATGAAAAGAAAACACTTGTTGCTTTATCTATTTTTAATGTTTTTGCCCTACATAACGGTTTTAATTCTTTGCCACTTTGGGGCCAAGCCCCCGGCAGAAGAGCCGGAAGAAACCCAAGGGTACACCGTTACCCTCTATCGCACTGCCACTCAAAAAACGCAGGTTCTACCGTTGCGGGATTATCTTTTCGGGGTTTTAGCCGGTGAGATGCCGGCTTCCTACCCGGAAGAAGCCTTGAAAGCCCAAGTGGTGGCGTCCTATTCTTATCTGCTCCACCGGAAAAACACCATCCAGACCCATCCCGGCGCCGATTTCGGCCATCCCGGAGAAATTTGCGATGATCCCAACCACTGCAAAGCCTTCGCTACCGTCGAAGAATGCGAGGTACGCTGGGGAAAGGAATGGCGCAGTTCTTTTGAAGAAAAACTAACAAATATTGTGGAGGCGGCATTGGGATATGCTGTTTTATACGAAGGCGAGCCGGCAAACACCGTTTTTCACGCCTTTTCCGGCGGAACCACCGAGGATGCCGCCGATGTTTGGGGGGCCGAAGTGCCCTATTTAAAATCCACCGATTCCCATTGGGATCGGGAGGCCAAAGATTTTTCCACCATCGTTAAAATCCCCATTGAAACATTTCAAACCGCTCTGGAGATCACCAGCACCGATCTGGGTGCCATTGCTCTGACCCAAGGCGGTTCTATCGGAGAAATTTCCATCGGTGGAAAAAATTTTACCGGCCGCCAGTTGCGGGAGCAGTTTGGCCTGCGTAGCACCCGATTTACACTCGAGATCCAAAAAGATCAAGCCGTTTTCCAAGTTTCCGGCTATGGTCATCAAGTGGGGATGAGCCAATTTGGCGCTTCGGTTTTGGCCCAAAACGGTTTTACCTTCCGGGAGATCCTATCCTATTACTATAAGAATGTTACGGTTGTTCCTGATTTTTATGTATAATTTTTCTGAGAAATGCCCATATTAGAAGCGGAAGTTCTAATATGAAAGGATCACAAGGGCATGAAAGAAAAAATTTTGCATTTACTAAAAACCAAAGGCTATTATATTGTTTTATCCCTCTGCGTACTCACTGTTGGCACCGTTAGTTTTCTTTCCTATAAGATCAATCAAAAGGAACAATCTGAAACCCCCATCCCTCAAAATCCCGTTTCGGATGTGGAAAAGGTGGAAGAAAAAGTGCCCGACCCCCGGCCGGAAACAACAGAACCTGCAACCGATTCCGAAAAGAATAATACCCAAGGAACGGCTGTGGAATATGGCTCTCCCCTAACGGGCGAAGTGATTGCCCATTATTCCCCGGATCAGCCGGTGTATTCCTATACCTTGAAAGATTGGCGAGTGCATAACGGAATTGATATTGCCGCTCCCGCCGGCAGTCAGGTACTGAACGTTTGCGACGGCGTGGTAGAATCGGCAGAAGCCGATGACCTGATGGGCAATACCGTTGTGATCCGCCACACCGACGGCAAAGTTTCCCGTTATTGCAGTTTAGGTGAAATCCAAGTAACAGTTGGACAGATGGTGAAAAAAGGCGAGCCCGTTGGCACCATTGGCAACACTATGCTTTTAGAATGTGGAGAAGCGGATCATCTTCATTATGAATTATGGGCGGATAACCAATTGATCGATCCTTCCGCTGTGATCGAATAAATAACGCCGATGCTTCATCCGAACGCCATCGGCGGTCAGTTGAGTTGGTAACTCTTCGGCAATCCGTTGCCAACCCCATCCCCTAAAATAACGAAGTTCAAAGATCAACCTTAATTCGGGATCTTCGATTTTTTCAATAAATTGAGCAATTTCCCAAAGAACCGTTGCCAATTCTTCGCATCGGCGCCGCAGATTTTTTGCCAATGCCCGCGACTCAATGCTTTGGCAACGGGGCAATTCTTTTTCCATCCTTCGGCATTCTTCCATCTCCCGCCGAAGAATGCGAACATCATAAAGTTTCATCGGGTGCCTCCCTGAACTCCTCATCAACCCCGCAAAGGGGGCAGGCATAAAAGATCTGCCCCCGGCCGCCGGGTAATCCGTAGGTTTCTTTATAGCGAGTCGGTTCCGAAAAGGATCCGCCGCAATTCTCACAACAATACATCGGTTGGAAACACCTCCTGAAAATCGCATCCCAGCGCCCGGCAAAGGCGCAATGCTGTTTGAAAACCGGGATATGCTCCACTTTGTTCCAGCCGGCAAACGGTGGAGCGGGAAACAGATGCCCGCTCCGCCAGTTCTTGCTGGGTATACCGGCGACGTACCCGATTATAGTATAGTCGGTTATACATTTTTCTACTCCTTCTTTCATAAACTTTCAAAAATCGATTTCATAACTTATTTAAATTCAATTTTCGCTCATTTTCAAGGAAAAGCGTTTGACATTTTTCGACATTGCCTCTAGAATATAGGGTGTGAGGTGAGTTTTTTTATGTCTTTTGTCGAAAAAAAGATTCAGGAAGAATGTATTTATCAAGGGCCGATTTTTCAGGTCTATCATAATCAGGTGGAATTGCCCAACGGAACAATAGCCCCTCGGGATCGAATTACCCATTCGGGTGGCGCCGGAATGGTGGCTCTGGATGATGAGGGTTATATTTATCTGGTGCGGCAATACCGCAACGGCGTGGAAAAAGAACTGTTGGAGATCCCCGCCGGAAAATTGGAAAAGGGCGAGGATCCCGCCGAAACCGTCGTGCGGGAATTGGAAGAAGAAGTAGGGTTCACGCCCCAAAAGGTCACATACCTGGGCCATATGGAACTCTCCCCCGCCTATCTTCAGGAGATCACCTATCTCTATTTAGGGCAAGATCTTTTGCCCCATAAAGAGGAATTGGATGAAGATGAATTTCTGGAAGTGGTTCGGATGCCTTTTTCCGAAGCATTGGATCAGGTATTAAACGGCAAAATCACCGATGGCAAAACCCAAAATGCCATTATGAAAACCGCATTGCTTTTAAAACTTTATTGATAACCGGGTGCATTAGCACCCGGTTATCATTTTTACTTCAAGTTCAACCGGCTTAAAACAACCGCCAGTTCCGCCCGGGTGATGGGATCGTTGGGGCGGAAATTCCCCTCGGAATCGCCCAGCATCAATCCTTGTTCTTCCACCTTTTGAACAGCCTCTTTGGCCCAAGCGGGGATCAGGTTTTCATCTCGAAACACAGTATCTTTCTCCTTCAATTGATAATCATTAGAGTGATAGGTGCCGATCTGGTTGGGAATTCCCAACCACTGAGTGGGGTCCAGCACCTTTTCGCCTTGTTGCAGTTGATAATGCAGGTGGGTGCCGGTTACATTCCCGCTGGCGCCCATAACTCCCAACACGGTGGTTCGGGTAACCCGATCGCCGGGCTTCACCTTCACGCTTCCCTGCACCAGATGGCAGAAAATATGCCGGCGGCCGTTTTCTTCGCCCACCGAAACATATTGGCCCCATCCCTCAGCATCATAGGCAACCACCCGCACCACTCCATCGCAGGTAGCATACACGTTTCGATTTTCTCCCACCAAATCGATGCCTTGATGGTCCTCGGCCCAAAAGGAGCCCTGCTGACCATAGGTGGCGGTGACATAAAAAGAGCCGCTGACCGGTAGATTTGTCATTCCGCCTCCCCCTTTTTCAGGTTTGCCAAGTATTGATCCGCCTTCAAGGCCTCGGTTGTGAAACTGTTATTTTTCCACCAAGCCCAAAGACTGCTGATAACGGTTGCAAAGGCAGAAATGCCCTGATAGATTTCTTCGTTGCTGAAAGGCAACGGATTGCATCCGAAAATCGTTAACAGTTGATTGATCAAACTAATCAACAGAAAAACAGTTCGGATCCAGGTTTCCAAGGTTGTTTTCATACGATGCTCTCCTTTCATCAAATAATCTCTAATATTTTTAACGTATTCAATCCTAAAGCGGAGCAAATAATCAGCAAAATTCCGATGCCAATAAACTTCAACAAAGTTTTTCCTCCGCCCGTTTCAAAAAAAGCAAGGGGATTATGGGTTTCCATCCGATCCATTCGTTGCTCCTGGCGTTCCAAAATACTGGTCATTCGCTCCACAGCGCCGGTCAGCTGAATACAGGCCTTCGTCAGATCATCCAGTTTTTGTTCCTGGCCTTCGATCCGCCGTTCGTTCAATTTTTGAACCCGCTCGATTCCGCCACTGCGCATCTTGCAATATTCCTGGGTAATGGGTTGCATACTCATACGCCCCGGGCTAGATCTTCCAATTCCCATTGGCGTTTCAGTTGCTGAAGCGCCAATTTATAATAATAGTCTTTTTCGGCGGCATCCGCATTGGCGGCGTTTTTATAACCTTGCAAAGCCATCTGCTGATTGAAATCCGCCTCATCCTTTTGGATTTCCAAAAAGCCCTCTCCAAGTTGGGCGCTCAATTCCCGTTGCAGATCCGCCACCTGTTCCATGGCGTCAGAGCGCACCTTTGCTTTCGCCGTTTCATTTTCTGCCAGATCCTCCTCATGGTCCAAAAGAGCCTGATAAGCATTGGCCGCCGCCTGATTCAGGGCGGTTGCGGTGATCACATCCGCCAGGCCGGTATTTTCCAGCCCCCGGTTCAAGAGGCCGCTTTGGGCCAACCGTTGCTGATTCCAAACAGCAGATCGGGCCGCCTGCTGATTTTTTTCGCCCTGCCGTTCCAGATTTTCCTTTTGCGCATCCAGCGCATTTAATTGCTGATTCATACCCGTTTCAATGGCATTCATTTCACTTCGAGCGTAGTTTTCCACCAAATTCTGATAAGCATCATAGCGATCGGAAGAACCGGCGCTTTTCAGCAATGTGTAGCGAGAGCCATCCTCGCCGCCGGAATAGCCGGCCCTTGCCCGGATTCCTTCCGCCCGATCGTGGGCCGCTTTTTTTCCGGCCTCATCGCCGGCAGCTGCTGCGGCCTCAAAATCCAGCGTTGCTTGTTTTATTTCCTCCTGCTCCGCTTTTGAGAGCAGAAATTGATCGATATTACTGAGCATTTTTTATATCCTTTCTCCTTTATCGGTTTTTTCCTTTGCGGTAGACCAAACGAAGGCCCCAAAGCCGAAAGGCCGGATCCTGGGGGAAGAACAACCGCAACGCCAGTGTATTGGCCCGGCCAAAGCGTGAAGCAATGGGAATCCATTGGGTTTGAAGAATTTTTTTCATCTTTAAAAGGCGTGGGCTCCCCTCCCGGCCGTCCCGGATCAATTGAAAGGAAGTATCCTGTTCCCGAGCGGGGGTTATCAGCAGTTCCAATCGATGGAAGAGCATTTTCAAGCCGTTGCTCTCTTCTATAGCCGGCGTTTGCCAATAGGCCGAAAAAGATTCTTCTTCCAGATTGTTTCCCATGCGATATATCCATCCGTTTTCTCCGCCCAAATAAAGGATACCCTTATCCCGGTTGGAAGAAATCACCGATAGGGGCACCTCCCATCGCATAAACCGATAATTTCCCTCGTTATCAATCCGGCCGTCTGTTATCAAAACATCCGAACCGAAAAAGAGCAGATAATACTCCTTCCAATTAACAGCATAAGCAGAATCTTTGTCCAACATTCCCAAGAGTTCTTCCACCGAGCGGCTTCGCAAAACCGTTTCATTCAGATTAATCAATTCATCGGAAACCGTGCGCACGGTATAGATGCCTCCGGCCGTTAAAAAGCAAGGCTCATTGCCGGCCCAACCCACCGTTGCAGAACGCAAACAGCCCTCCACTGCCGCTCCGGCAACGGAAGGATAGGCATCTACCCGATAGGGATCTCCCGCAAGGGTTTTCCCCAGCTCCACCACTTTATGGTCCCGATAATAAACCGCCGATTCTCCGGGGTCATTTTTCAAAACAGCCAATCGGCCGTCTTTCAAAGGGCAATAGCCGGTGATGGGCTGATTGATATTGCCCAATTGCTCATAACTGGTTTCATAGAAGCAAAGGAAATCATCTGGGGCGCTGAAATAATCAACGCCCGGCGTTTGGGGGCTCCCCCCTAAAAACAACACGTTGTTGCCGCCTTCGGGCCCGAAAAGCCCCATAGCAGTAGCGCAGCCGATGGCATCCGGGCGTTCCTTTTTAACGCCGTAGGTTATGGTAAAATTATCCATTCCGTCTAAGGCGATCGTGTTTTCACCCGTTCCATAGGCCACAACCCGCCCGGAATGATCAATGCTGATGGTCATTCCGCCGGAAAAGGGAATATTGGTTTCAAAGAAGGTTCCGGCAGGATCTGCCTTAAAAAGAACCTCTCCGAATCCGCTCACCGCCCGCCAGATTCCATCATTATCCCGCAAGCGGAACTCAAAGGGCATTTTGGTATTGATTGCCGATAAAGGGCAGTTCAGAATAAAAGAACGGGTTTCTTCATCCACATAAAAACTCTCCGTTCGGAACTGGCTTAATCGGTTATCGCCCCGGGGATCCACATCCCCGCCACCGGTGTTCGGCAATTTTGCCACCACGGTCTGGGGGACTGTACTATAAAAGCAGGCCATCTCAGGCAGTTCTTCTGCGCCCCAGTAGTCGTCGATGCAGGAATGAATCTCCAGCCCATCATAAAACAAAAAGTTTTTGCCATCGCAAATAAAAAGTAATTCCTTTTCAAAAGTCCGGCGCACCCAGTTATCGGGCTCGCAGATCTCACAACAGCGTTCCTCCACCTTTTGCCGGCGGATAATCCCCCGGGAGGGTGCTTCGTTCATTGCGGTATAAACAACGATCGGATCATAGCCGAAGGGCTCCGATTTCAAATACCGCAAAAGCCGGTTTCCGGCGTGAACCAAAAGTTGTTCCCGATAAATATAAATCCCATAAACCGGCTGGTCCACTTGAAACCAAGGGGTACAATGGGGGCGGCGCCGAAGCGCCTCCCCCTCCCAAACCAGGTTCAGGTTATCGGCTGCCCGGCTCATGGAGCGGCCAATGCCGCCTCCGCCGGTATCCAGGCCTTGAAAGCCTTGTTCCGTGCGGGTAACAACCGTTCCGCCTCCGCCGGAAATTTTATGAAATGGGTAACTCATAAGGAACCCCCGCCTTCCACATTGGCGGCAGGGCGATATCCCAAAGCCGCCGCAATTTTTGTATTATACTGTTCCATTAGCCGACTATATAAATTCGGATCTTCGCCCATCACGCAAAGGGCGGCGCAATAAAAAGGCATTGCGCTTAAGATATCCGCCGGATAAGGCAATTCCTGATCCGGGTCGGTTTGATGAACTGCCGGCGGTTTCCGATAATAGATCAGCGTATAAGGGCCATCATCCGCCAGGATCTTGCCCTCTTCCACCAAAAGCGGAACCCGCTTGCCGCCATGAATCAGTGCCTTAGGCACCAATACCTGTTCCGGCAAATCGGCAGTGCCGTTTTCCACCCGGATGCGGCAACGGGCCTGCACGGGAAAAACTCTTGAAATCTCGCAAAGGCCGCTATCCAGCCCGTCCATCAGCCGATTCCGGCGTTCCTCCCATTCAAAATCGATCTCCGCATTATCCAATAGGGAAACCGCACGGTCAATGATCGTTTGAATATTCATTGGCTTATTTCAGTTCAATGGCTGCAACAGTGCCGACAGCAGGAGAATAAACCTCAATATAAGCGCCGTCTTTCTCGGTGATCAGATGGGGGCCAACCTCCAAGCGAATTACACTGATGGTATCTTCAGGCACCTTAAAAGTGGCCTCCTTACCGCCAAAAACAGTGTTGCCGGCACAAATGGTTACTATGCCGGCGATAATTGCATTCACAAACAACAGGATCTCACCGGTGCCCTGTTTCACAGGGATCTTTCCGCCGTGTTCACATTCAGTATAAATCAGCGGTCCGTTAACGGAATTCATTTCCAATACCATAGGGTCAAATTCATTCATTTTGATGTTCTCCTTTCAATTACTTATGGGCACGAATAACAGCCAGTTCCTTGGGGCGAACCAGCTTAGCGCCGTAAACGTTCAGGCCTTTAATGGCATCGGAAAAATATTTTTCCGGGCGATAGGCCTCGGTTTCATCGATGGCGCTGGCAAAGGCAATGGCTTTGTTGGTGCGCACCATCATATAATCATCGGTGCCGTCGTTATACAGGTTATTGCTCAGGATCACTCTGGCACAATCGTACATCCCAACAACACCTTTGGCGATCAACTCATCGTTGTTGGTTTTGATTTCAGTGAGAGCATCCCGGAATAACTGGTAAAAGAAGGGGGACACGGTGATCGATACCTGATCAGAAACATCCACATCGTTTTCACGCAGGGTCAGCAAAGCGGCATCCACCAATGCTTTAGCCTCAGCGGGGGTTGTTACTTGAGTAGATTCGCTCATATTGCCGCTATCTGCCGCAATGGAAGCCACGTAATGATCCCGGGCGGCAGCCATCTTGCGGCTGGCTTCTTCCATCACAACCGGCATCAGTTCGGGAACCGCCTGAAGGCGATCCAGATCATCCACCATAAAATTGAAGGCTTTTGCCTGGTCCACATCCATAAAAACGCTGGTGCCGGACAAGGTCTGGGGGGTATCCATTCCAACATTGCTGTTATAATCAAAGATATCGGGAGCAACGGCGCCCAAAATCTTCACACGGCTGCCCAAGCGGGCTTCGCCTTCAAACTGGCGGTTGCAATCATCCACCAGTTTGCATTTCTTTTCCAATTCAGTCTGGATAAAATGACTCCAGATGGTCGGTTTAAAATTTGCAAAAGACATTTTTTTAACTCCTTAATTTTGATAAGGAAGCCAGGGCCTTTTGGAACACTTCCGGATTCTTCAGATCCGTTTCCGTCAGGCGATCCAGCTCCCGGGAGGAATAGAATAATGCGGCTCCTCCTGCCGATTTTGCGCTTGCCATATCATCTGGGATCGGATTGGTGCGGCGGTTTGCGGCCAGTTGGGCTTCATAAGCCACCACCGGATCCACCATACCGCCTGCCATTAACCGGCAATAGAGTTCCCCCACTTCTTTGGGGCTTTGGGCGGTTAGTTCGGGATATGCCTCCCGCACCAGATCCAGATCCTTTTTAAAACGTGTTTCCTCCAGTAAAGTTATGGCCTCCTTCACCAAAGGATGCTCCAGAACCTCCCGGCGCAATTGCTCTTCCCGGGCATTTTCACGCAATTCATTTGCCCGG
>JAZNEH010000053.1:0-7209 GCA_045588515.1 Eubacteriales bacterium | reverse complement strand
AGATGGTAGATAAGGCGCCTGTTTTCTGCGATGAGGCAAAACAGACCCGCAAGTTGACTATTAACGACGGCGAAACTGTTGCGGAAGTATATGGAAGCGCAGGCGAAACCGTTGATCTGAGCGCATACGGTAAACCCACTGCGCCTACCGTAGGCACTTTGAACGGAACCGAATATACCTTTGGTGACGCCGATGCTACCTGCGTGGTAACTGCTAATAATCCCAATCTGGATGCTGCTGAGGCTGTGGATACTCTGATTCTGGCTATCGGCGAAGTGACCTTGGCCAAGAAGGCCGAGATCGTAGCAGCCAGAGCGGCTTATAACGAACTGACTCAATACCAGATCACCCTGATGAAAGAACTGGCTACGTTGGAAGAGGCTGAAAATACCCTGAAAGCCATCGAAGAGGCCGTTGTTGCATTGAATTATGCAATCGCCGCCGCTGAAAAAGAAAAAGACAGTATCTTGGCAACAGATCTTGAAAAAGAAGAAGTTGCTTTCGGCACCACCTTTGTGAGCACCGCAGTTGCTGATGCCTATGCAAAGGCCATTGCAGATGCAAAAGAGGCGAACGTTCAAACCGTAGCTCAGGCGGAAGAAGCCACTGCCGCATTGAACGAAGCCAAAGAAACCTTCAAGGCTGCCTTCCAGACCGGCGCAATGACCGGCTTGGTTGAGGCCGATGAAATGAAGGACGAGAAGTTCCTCTATCGGAACGGCGAATTGCTTAAGGCTTATCAGCTGGTTCGTTATAACAATGCGCTTTATTATGTAAGCGATGCTCATATGATCTTCAAGAACGGCAGAGTTTATCTCTCCGCTGAACGCCTGGAAGGCACTGAACTGGCTCCCGGTTATTATGACTTTGATGAAACCGGTAAGTTGATCGTAAAGAATGGACCTGTTGGGGACTTCTTCTATCAGAACGGCTCTCAGGTGAAGGCCTATCAATTGGCTCAGTATGATGGCGCTTACTATTACATCAGCGATTATCATAGACTCGTTCGAGGCAAAACAGTTCATCTGACTGCCAAACTTCTGGAAGGAACCGGCTTACAGCCCGGCAACTACGATTTCGATAGCGATGGTAAGATGGTGCTGAGAAACGGCGTTGTTGATGGCTATTACTATCGCAACGGCGTTCGCCTGAGCGCTTACCAATTGGTTGAAGATAACGGCAACTATTATTACATCGGCGATTATCATAAGGTCGTGATGAATAAGCGGATCTATCTGACTGCCTCTATCGTTCAGGGCACTAGGCTGACCGTTGGTTATTATAACTTTGATGAAACCGGTAAGCTGATCGTGAAGAACGGGCCTGATGGGGATTACTTCTATCAGAACGGCTCCCAGTTGAAGGCTTATCAGCTGGTGGAATTCGACGGCTACTATTATTACATCAGCGATTATCATAAGATCGCTATGAATAAACGGATTTATATGACTGCCAAACTTCTGGAAGGAACCAATCTCCCTGCCGGTTACTATGAATTCGATGCCGAAGGTCATATGCTCCTGAAGGATGGCCCTGTTGGTAATCATTTCTATCAAAAGGGGATCCGGGTAAATGCTTATAATCTGGTTGCCTATGGCGAAGATTATTACTACGTGGGCGATGGTAATATGATCGTGAAGGATAAGCGGATCTATCTGGATGCGGAAACGCTGGCCGGAACCGGTTTGGAAGCTGGCTACTATAACTTCTACACCGATGGCCGGATGATCCAATTTGAACGCCTGGTATTCCTGACTAACTTCTCCAATATGAGCCGGGCCGAAGCAGAAGCAGAAGCCGCTAGATTGGGCATTGCTGTTTCCTTTACCGCCCAGGCTTATGAATTAGGCACTCCCGCCGGCGGCGTGGTTCGCCAGAGCGTTGCGGCCGACGACGTAATGCCCAAGGGCAGTACGCTGGAATTGGTATTGAACGGCGAGCCTCAACCGGTACCCGCTCCCGATTTCCTGGGCCTGACTCCTGCGGAAGCAGAAGCTCTGGCTACAGAAAATAAACTGTACATTGAATATGCCGAAGGATTTGATCCTGCAGCAGAAGGCGTTGGTATTTCTTACCAAGATCATGCGGTTGGAACTTCGATTACCCAGGGTGAAACCGTGGTTCTGAATGGGGAAGTAACGCTCTTTGAGCCCCTGACTGTGGCAGTTGCGAATGCAAAGGTATTCGGTTTAAAAAATGACAGCACAATGTTGAACAGTAACTATGAAGCATATGAAAACGGCATTGAAGCAGTAGGCGCAGATATTGTATTCTTCACCCGTGTGGATGAAGATGCAGATCGTAGTTATAATGAAAGCCAGATCGAAGAAATCGCAGCCTTAACCGGATATTCTGATACCGGTTTTGCTAAGACCATGGATCTCACTGCAACTGATAGTACAACCGAGGAAGTAACGGATATTGGCGACTACGGAATGGGCATTATGAGTAAATGGCCCATGACCCTTGTTGAGCAACAGCCCGGCGATACCTTCTTTGAGTTTACTGACCAAATCGGCGAGCCCAGAGGCTATTTGAAGGCCATCGTGGATATCGGTTGTGAAAACGTAACCGTATTCGGCGTTTGGAATACTGCTAGCACAACGGACGCAGGCATTGCGTGCCGTGCGGCACAAATGGCAGAAGTGCTCGCTGATGCAAAAGATGAAGAAAATCCCATCATTCTGGCCCACACCGACAGCACACCCACCGATTATATGAATAGCGTTACATCTGATTTCCTCGCTTTGAACGGCGGCAAAGACTTTAGCAATATCAGTGCAGTAAAAACCTTTAATATTATCGTGGATGCCGATCAGCAAGCGCTGACCGATGCCAATGCCGTAAACGGCTTCCATTATACGGGTGTTATGGCTTCCGGCGGCGGTCGTTTGCATTATGCGCATCTGATGATGAAGGCCAGCAAGGAAGATCAAGCTGAATTGATTGAAGTTCCCAATTTCCTGGAAATGACCCCCGAGGCCGCTCAAGCCAAGGCCGATGAACTGGGCATCTCCATTGTTCTGGCTGAGAAAGAAAACACCGAGGTCGTGAATGCAGTTTATGCGCAGTCCGTTGCAGCAGGCCAGAAAGTGCTGAAGGACAAAGGCCATGTAACCCTGACCTACTCCGGCGACTATGCCGATCAGGTGAAGGTTGTTTCCTATAACATTAAGCACGGTGCTCATGTTAATAAGAATGGAACCACCGATGATACCAGCGATGATATCACTTATACTTTAGATGATATCGCAACGTCCATTAAAGCCCTGGATGCAGATATCATTCTTTTGCAGGAAGTTGATAACGATGCAGATCGGAGTGGAAACGTTAACCAAGTAAAGTATCTCGCTGAAAAATTGGAAAGGGAAACCGGCATTAAATATTACTATGCCTTTACAGAAGCCCATACATTGTTGAATGATTATGGCTGGCCGCTGGGTGGCTCTTACGGCACAGCGATCCTTAGCCGGTATAAGATTGAAGAAGAGAAAACTGTATTCTATGAAAACCAACTGGAAGATAAGCTGACTAATTGGGTGGATAAGTATCGAGCAGAAGATCGTGCCTATGGTCGGTTTGTTCTGGATGTGGATGGAACGGAGTTGATCGTTTATAATACTCACTTGGATGCATCATCATCTTATAAAGATATCAGAACTGCACAGTTTGCAGAAGTTACAGCTGCAATGCAAGCAGATATAGAAGCCGGCCATAAGGTTATTCTGGGCGGCGATATGAACGCCAATTCTCAAACCATTGGCCCTCTGATGGATCTGAGCAATACCACACCTTTGAACGGCACCAAGAACCTGCGCAACTATGTTCTAACAACGACCGCCTCCAGTCTTGACCATATTATCGTTTCCGATAATATCGATCATTACGAAGAGATCACCGGTTTAGGACTATTGGTGGCAAAAGAGATCACAACCAGCGACCATTATCCTGTTTATACCTATTTGCGCTTCTGATTCTAAGCAACTTGAAGCCGACAGTTCAATTGAACTGTCGGCTTCATTTATTTTTCTATCCCTCAGTCTTTTAATCCAGTTCCCTTGACAGAGGGCGCCAAGGGTGTTTTATGGAACCTGCAATCAACTTTGTAGGAGCAGGCATCCTCGGCTGTTCGATATTCTTGCTCCGCATTTTGGGCAGTCCGGGAGGTCTTTCTATAAACAACAGTGAAAAAATAACGGTAAAGGAACGGTTCTTTTTTAACGAAACGAACCAGAAAAAGGTACAATTAAATTGTACCTTTTTCTGTTGAAAAATATGATTTTTTATGGTATAATGACTTGAATAACTTTAAAATGAAAGGAGCCGGTTTCTATGGATATTTTAGGCGGAAGCAAAGTGCTTGGCCTTTTCCGGCGGGCAGGCAATGCCATGGGCAGGGCCACCCGGAACAGTTTCTTTTTCCGCAAATGGAATATTTCGTTGAATGTTGAAGGCTCCCGATTGGCCCGAAGCCGGGGGAAATGCTCCGCTTTTTGGGTGCAGGCGCTGGCCGGAAGTTCGATCGGCAACTGGCTTTATCAATATTGGGGCCGGTTGTTGGGCGGCTCTTTTAAGGGAATCGGCCTGATGTTTGGGGGTTTTTTCCTGCTCTCTGCAATGAATTTCGCCGTGGCCGGCCGATATGGAATGGCGGCGGCTTTGGCGGTTGCGTTTCTGCTTGCCGTTGCGGTTCTTTGGGCCAAGGGTACGCCGGCTGATTGGCTGGAACATTCCCGGCTGGGGCGGTTAGCCTTGAAAAAGGGATATTCTTTGCCCCGGGCAACGCCCGCCCGAAGTGTGGCGATCTATCTGCTGATTTGCGGCCTGGCCGGCGGATTGGCCGTTTGGAAATGCGGCTTAGTTTTAGGGGGCGCTATAACAGTGGCGCTGGCGGCGGCTCCCGCCATCTTTGCTTTGCCGCCCCTTTGGGCCCTTTGCCTTCTTTGCCTGGCCTTGCCGTTGGCTCCCACTGCGGTTTGCTGGGCAATGAGCATCCTGATTGTGGTTTCTTATTTCTTTGGCCGTGCTTTTCGGGGGATCGAGGCTATGGACTGGGATTGGGTGGACGTTTTATTCCTGATCTTCCCCATTCTCTGCCTGTTTTCCACGCTCTTTTCGTTCCAACGGGCAAATTCCTTGGTGGTTTTTGTGATGTGGATGGGCCTATTTGTTTGTGTATTTGCGGTGAAGCGGATCCTGCGCAGTAAAAAGGAACTGTTTGCCGGTTTGGGGGCCTTGATCATCGGGGCCACTCTCAGCGGATTTTACGGAATTTTTCAATTCCTTTTCGGCGAGGCGGATATCACTTGGACCGATGCCAATTTGTTCACCGATCTGGAACTGCGGGTTTACAGTACCTTTGAAAACCCCAATGTATACGGCGAATTTTTGTTGTTGATGATCCCCTTGGTAACGGCGTTGGTATTTTATCTGCGAAAGCCTCTTTGGAAATGGATTCTTTTGGCGGTCGACGGGTTGTTGCTGGTGAATCTGTTGGTAACCTATTCCCGGGGATGCTATGTGGGGATCGCCCTCACAGCGTTGGTCTTCCTCTGGCAATACAGTAAAAAATGGCTGGTTGCAGTTTTAATGGTCGGCTTGCCGGTGGGGTTGGCGGTGATGCCCGCCAGCGTAATGAACCGCCTATTGAGCATCGGCAACCAAAACGATAGTTCCACCAGTTATCGGATGAAGATCTATATCGGAACCATGGCAATGCTCACCGATTATTGGTTCGGCGGCGTGGGGATCGGCGAATTGGCCTTTAATTCGATTTATCCCATTTATGCCCTTTCCGAAGTGACCGCTTTCCATCCCCATAGTCTATTCTTTGAAATGGCGGTGTCCTTCGGGGTGATCGGGCTGGTTTATATTCTGCTTTTAATGGGCTCCTATCATTGGGAAATGAACCGCCATACATTGAAAATGGATCGGCGGGATCGGCTTTTGATGCTGGGATTCGGCTCCTTGATGGCGGGTTTTGCTTTGCAAAGTGTATTTGATTATACCTGGTATAATTATCGGGTGTTCCAACTTTTCTGGATCGTTTTGGCTATGGGCTTTGCAACGGTTCGGATCTTGAGAAAAGGAGAACGGGAAAATGCTTAAACGAAAATTGAATTGGCTGGATATTACGCTGATTGCTTTGCTGATTCTGGCAGTTGCCGCCGCAGCCTGGTATTTTACCCGGGGCGATGAAGCCATCGCCGGCGATCAAAAGGACTATACTATAACGCTTCGGTTCAGCCGGGAAACAACCCATCCCACCGATTATTATGAGATCGGGGATTCGTTGTATCAGATCAACAAAGTGTTGATCGGCGAAATTCTTGCTCTGGAAGAAAAGGAGTTGCAGAGCGAAGAATTTAACCCGGAAACCGGCGAATATCAAGTGATTGTCAACCCGGTGAAGAAACAGATCGAAATGAAAGTGAAGGCCACCGGGAGCATCCGGGCCGGCGTTTTGATGGTGAACGGCGAGGAACTCTACGTGGGCCAGAATTTCTATCCCCAAGGGGTAAACACCCGCTCCACTATGGAGATCTGGGCAATCGAGGAGGTGGCTTAATAATGAAGTTTTTAGACGATAAAGGCCGCTTGTTCGGCAAGTTGAATGTCTTTGATCTTCTGGTGATTTTGATTGTTTTGATCGGGGCTGTCGGAATGGGCGCCCGGTTGCTTCAAAAGGAAGAAGCCGCAATGAACTATCAAAAGGCGGTTACCCAAATGGAAGTGGAAAACTGCCCGGAGCACGTGGCCCGATCCTATCAGGTGGGCGATGTGGTTTATGAAAAGGGCGTGGAAGTTGGAAGGGTAACGGCGGTTGAAGTGGTGCCCTATCAGAGTTTGGAAATTTTAAACGATGGCTCCTATCGGTATGTGGATCATCAACTAAGTTTCACTGTAAAACTGACGATGGAAACGGATCGGCTTTTAATTACCAAAGACGGCATTATGGTTGATACCCAAGAATGGCTCAATGGCACCCGGCATAATATTTCCAACGGGAAATCCACCTATTCCGGCATAATTCGCTCTGTTACTCCCTCTGCAGAATAAGCAATAAAATAAACAAGGGGCTGTAAAAAACCTTACGTTTTTTACAGCCCCTTTGTTGAGTTTATACATGGTTGCAGCTGATTTCAAACCATTTTCACCATACAATGTATGAATTGCCGAAATTATGTTATTCGGTAAATACTTATTGAC
>JAZNEH010000052.1:0-9121 GCA_045588515.1 Eubacteriales bacterium | reverse complement strand
TATTTTTGCTTTAATTATATTCTGGGCGCCGTTGCGCCCTTCATCATTGCATTGGTAGCATCTGTGATCGTTGAGCCGCTAGTGAAACGATTGGTAGAAAAATTAAAATTCCCCCGGCCCATAGCAAGCACGGTTTGTATGGTTCTTTTGCTGTTTTTGGTAATATTCATCGGCATTATTTTATCACGCACAATTTGGACCGAAGGAAAACAGATCATCGAGAATATCCCCTCTTATATTCATTCCATTCTAAATGCTGTTCGAGAACTAACCGAAAGCAACAAAGGCTTGATGGCCTTTGTGCCCGACGATGCGGTGGATCATATTTTAGATGCTCTATATAATTATGACTATTCCCAATTAGTTCCTCAAATCGTAAACGGTTCGATTGGGAGCTTGATTTTAGGGTATGCCGGCAATGTGGTAACCTACATTCCAAATGCTTTGATCTTTTTTATCGTCACTGTGGTTTCCAGTATATTTATGTCTATTTCATTCCCGGTTGTTAAAGAATTTATTCTGCGCCAGTTCAAACCACAAAGCAGAAACCTGATTGTTGAAATTAAAGAAAATTTCTTTTCCACAATCCTACAGTATCTGCGTTCCTATTCTCTTATTCTGTTGCTAACGTTTTCTGAACTTTTAGTCTTTTTCTTAATTTTTCGTTTCAAGCCGGCGCTTCCCCTCGCCTTTGCCATTGCGTTGGTTGATATTATGCCGGTTTTAGGAATTGGAACCGTTTTGATTCCGTGGTCCTTATTCAGTTTAATAACCGGCGAACCTTGGCGAGCACTGATTCTTATTTGCATATACATCGTATTAACCATTGTGCGCCAGATTATGGAACCCAAGATTATCGGCGATCATGTTGGCCTTCTGCCGATTGTAACACTGTTCTGTATTTGGGTCGGCTTAAAACTATTCGGTTTTGGCGGTTTCTTTATTGTTCCGATTGCCGTTGTTATATTAAAGAATTTACAAGAATCCGGTAAAATTCATATCTGGAAAGAGAAAGGTGAATAAGATGGATTTGAAAGAGAAATTTTGCACGATTTATCGATCTGTTATCAAACGTGAAGGTGCTGAGGAGTTATTAGAATACCTATTAGGAAACTCTTCCGATTTCTTCACCGCTCCGGCCAGCACTCGTTTTCACGGAAACTATCCCGGCGGGCTTTGCGAACATAGTTTAAATGTTTATCAATGCTTGAAAGAATATTTAGCCCGCCCATATACAAAGCAACTTTTTACCAACGAATATAGCGAGGAAAGCATTGCCATTGTATCGTTATTGCACGATCTTTGCAAAGTGAATGTTTATAAAACATCAATGCGTAACGTAAAAAATGAAGCAGGCGTATGGGAAAAGGTTCCGTATTATGAATTTGATGATAATCTTCCCTATGGCCACGGTGAAAAGAGCGTTTATATCATCGGAGGATTTATGAAACTCACTC
Organism: Eubacteriales bacterium; assembly: GCA_045588515.1. Classification (GTDB taxonomy): domain Bacteria; phylum Bacillota; class Clostridia; order Oscillospirales; family QAKW01; genus QAKW01. Next base: position 7,664 of record JAZNEH010000052.1, on the reverse strand, counting down.
GTGAAGAAGCCTTTGCCATCCGCTATCATATGGGTTTTTCCGAAGAGAAAGATATCAGAAACTGTTCAAAGGCTTTTGAAATGTATCCATTGGCTTTTGCATTGGCAACTGCTGATATGGAAGCTTCTCTCTATTTAGAAGAAAAACGATAAAAAATAAGAGGTGTTTTAAAACACCTCTTATTTTAATTCATTTCTAATTTTAAATATTGCCTGGGAAACGGAAGAAACTTTGATAATTTCAATTCCATCCAACTGAATATTAAAACGATTTCGGGCCGGGATCATAATGCGTTTAAACCCTAATTTCTGCGCCTCTTTGATTCTTTTTTCAATAAAAGAAACTGCTCTGATCTCACCGGAAAGGCCAATCTCGCCAACCGCAATCAGATCGCCGGGCATTTCAAAATCAGAAAAACCGGATGCAATTGCCAAAACAATGGCAAGATCTGCAGCAGTTTCTAAAACTTTGAACCCGCCCACAACATTTACGTAGGCATCCTGATTATATAGAGTAAAATTCGCACGTTTTTCCAAAACGGCAATTAATAGTGCCATTCGGTTAAAATCAATGCCGCTAGCCATTCTTTTGGGCACAGGATAGCCGGATTTAGATACCAAGGCCTGAATTTCCGCCAAAACCGGCCGTGTTCCCTCTAAAATGCAGGTTACGCAAGTTCCCGGAACATTTTCGGGCCGGCCCTCCAAAAACATTTTGGAAGGATTGTCCACTTCAACTAAACCTTGGCTTTGCATATCAAAAACACCAATTTCATTAGTGGAACCAAACCGGTTTTTAACCGTTCTCAAAATTCGATGATTTAAATTCTTTTCCCCTTCAAAATATAGCACAGTATCAACCATATGTTCCAAAACTTTTGGCCCGGCCAAAGCGCCCTCTTTTGTTACATGGCCGATAATAAATACAGTGATCCCCTGCTCTTTTGCTAAATGCATAAATGCAGAAGTGGCTTCTTTAATTTGCGAAACACTGCCAGGTGTGCCGGAAATGTTATCGCAATTCATCGTTTGAATAGAATCAACGATCAAAACATCCGGTTGATTCAAACTGCAAACACCCAAAATAGATTCCACATTGGTTTCACACGCCAGATATAAATTCTCAGTATCAACGCCCAACCGCTCTGCGCGCAATTTGATCTGGCTCATAGATTCTTCGCCCGAAACATAAAGAATACTCTTGCTTTGGCCGATACTGGCGCAAATTTGAAGCATCAAGGTGGATTTCCCAATTCCGGGATCGCCCCCCACTAACGTAAGCGAGCCAAAAACCAATCCACCGCCCAAAACACGGTCTAACTCCTTGAAGCCGGTGGAAAAACGAAGTTCACTTCCCCCTTTCACTTCGTTGATTTTCTTTATTTCAACTGTTTTGGAACCGGAGATTGCCGTTCCTTTTCCCTTTTCCTGAACACTTTGTTCTTCAAAAGTGTTCCATTCTCTGCATTGGGGGCATTGGCCGTTCCATTTCGGGCTTTCATAACCGCAATTGGAACAAACATAAACTTGCTTGATTTTGGGCATGCTCTTTTCCTGCCTTTTAAATATCTTTTCTATATCTTAACCCTTTTTGCTCTCAAAGTCAATCAATACCTTTGCAATCAACTCTGCCAATCTCAACTGATATTCCTCATTTTTTAAATATTCCAATTCTGAAGGGTTTGATAAGAACCCACATTCAATCAGAATGGCCGGATTTTCAATATGCGAAAAAAGATATACATTTTTGGGAATTTCTTTAATTGTTTTTGGTTTTTCTGTTTGCAGTGCATCGTTGAGAGATTGTTGCATTTCCTGTGCTATTTTTTTAGAAATCTCATCATCGGGGCGGTAAAAAACCTGAATTCCATGCACAGATTCATTTGGATAACTATTCATATGGATGCTAACAAAAGTTGCCTTTTGATATTGGTTGGCAATTTTTATCCGTTCTTTAGTGTCAGAAACCTTCTTCGCGTGAATGGTATCGCCGGTTGAATATATACTTTCTTCCGTTTCGCGGGTCAAAATGCAATTTTCCCCTGTTTTTTTCATTAGATCTGCGATCTTTAAGGTGACAGCAAGATTCAATACCGCTTCGGTTGTTCCGTCTTTCCCAACCGTTCCTCCATCCGGTTTTCCGTGCCCGGCATCAAAAATATAGGATGGCTCCTTTCCGATGGTGGCTATACTTTGATTTAAAATCGGCACTTGAAATGCCAGAACCGAAAATATAGCCGCAATAGCAAAGATTAGAAACACATGTTTCATTCGCTTAACGATCATTTAAAACACCTCAAAACAGAATATGTTTTTTTGATTTTATATATGAAAAAAGGTATCCCTTTATCGGGATACCTTATGGTTTTCGATGAAACGATTATAGATCTTCATAACAACATCTGTTATGTAAAACACTTTATAACCGGCTATATAACCAATCCAAGGCGTGATAATGATCGGCAGAAAGGAAAGAATTAAAATCTCTTGAACATGATTGGGAAAAGCTCTGGATAAAGGCCAAGTCCAATACATATTTGCATTTTGAAAATAAACCGCAACCACCGGGTTAGCTGTCAACTTATAAAGAATATAAAGAACCAACAGCGGTATTATTGAAATGAGCCCGGCAATAGCCCCCTTATACAAATAACCTTTATACGACGAATCCTTTAATGGGCGCATAGAATCATGGGAACCCTTTTTGAAAGCGGAATGATACGCAACATAGATGAAAAAACCGGTGCAGATCGCAAAAACCAGAAGATATCCCGACAAACGATTGTTAAAGAATACAATAACAAACGGAACAAACATCCAGCCTAAAACGCAGGACATAAATTGATCGATCAAAATAGAAAGTGATGTTTTTAAAATGTGTTTCATTGGTTTTAAACCTCGAATTCAAGTTTTCTTAAATAATCAACATAGCAGCGAAACGCCGAAGGAATCGCCTTTTCGGCCAAAAGTTGGCGAATAGAAATCCAATGATAGCCGGGGGCTTGCTCTTTCAAAAGAACTTCATAGCCAATCATCTGCCATTCAATGTGAGTGAAAATATGAGTGGAATCCGGCAGTTTATGAATGGAATCAACTGTATCGCCGAAACAGTCGTACACCTGGCTCGAAGTTAAATGTTCCAAAACATTCGGAAATTCCCATAAATTTGCCAATAATCCTTTTTCCGGCCGTTGTTGGATCGCAATTTGATCCTTATAGCGAAGAATAAAAACCGTTCTCAATTCTTGTTTTCTTGCTTTTTTGCCGGTTTTTACCGGAATCTCTTTAATCAGATTTTCCTTTTTGGCAACGCATAATTCTTTTAAAGGACACACTTCACATTTAGGCTCACCATTAGGCAAGCAAATAAGAGCCCCTAATTCCATCAAACTTTGCGTAAAATCAGAAGTTTTCCCCTCGGGATATACAGGCTTTAAAGCTTCGGTAAAATCTTTTTTTGTGGCCGGCGCAGCAATATCCCGATAACTTCCCAAAACCCTGGAAAGAACTCTTAAAACATTGCCGTCTACCGCCGGCGTGGGCAAGCCTAAAGCGATCGAACAAATGGCTCCGGCTGTATACTCCCCAATTCCGGGTAATTTTAACCATTCCTCATATGTTTCAGGGAAATCCCCCCGTCCTTGAAGAATCTTTGCCGCCTTCTGCAAATTTCTAGCCCTGCTATAATAGCCGAGCCCCTCCCAATGCTTCATCAAAAGATCTTCGGAGGCATCAGCCAGTGAGTTAACATCAGGAAAAGTTTCTAAAAAGCGCAAATAATACGGAATCACGGGCTCTACTCTGGTTTGCTGCAGCATAATTTCAGAGATCCATACACGGTATGGCGTTGGATTTTTTCGCCAAGGAAGGTTTCTTTGATTTTGCCGAAACCATTCCACCAATGGGTTAACGATAAGAGATAAATCATATTTGTTTTCCATAATGAGTTTATTATAGCGCATCTCAACTTAAATATCTACTGTTTTTTATAAAATAACTTCTGTTTCCAAAACAAGAGTTGACAAAATCAGCAGTTTAGTCGTGGTATGATGGGTCAAAAGATGTTCAAAGGAGTATCACCATGACCCAAATGCAACAAAAACTGAATCAATTTCAGCAAGGAACAATAACTGCTGTCTATTTTATTTTAAGAGTATTATTCTCAATAGCGCTTGGATTTTTAACGTCAAAGTGCTATTTATTAAACGATTTCTCACCGTTTTCTTTAATTTTGCTCTCCCTCTCGCCAAAAGTCGGGCTCGTTATCAGCGGATGTTATATCGGAAGTTGCCTTGGATATTTGAGTAATAGCATCGATTTAAATGTTTTTAAATACATAACTGCACTAACGATGATCTATGCAATTCAAATGATCTTTCGAAAAAGTGAAAGAAAAGAGGATTATTCCATTTTATCCGGTGCCGCCTGCTTTATTTCCGGTTTTCTGTTTTTGCTGGTAGGCAACTTAACACTGTTTAATGTTTCTTTGCTAATTGGAGAAAGTGTTCTAATCAGTTGCTGCATCTTTTTTTCAGATTATGCCATACAAGGATTTAAAAGCAAATCAGCATTAAGTTCCAGAGAATTGATTGCAGCGGCGGTAACTCTGATGCTAATTTTAGCCTCCCTGCACAATACAAACCTGCTGGGCTTAAATTTTTCAAGAATATTGGCATTGATTATTCTATTTCTGGCGATAAATTGCTTGAAAACAAGCCACATTGCATTACTCGGCTCTTGTTTAGGGATTTTTATGGCCGTGATAGGAAACGGCGGAGAAGCCATTTTTACGGCTTTCATCGTAGGAACGTTATCCTCTTGCGTATTTTTGAATTTTTCCAGCCGATTTGCAAATATTATTTTCATCATAGTTTATTATGTTGTGCTGTTCTTTTTTGAAAAATTCCCGTGGAATTATTGGTATTTCGCCGAACCGTTTATTTCCTTTGGTATCGTCAGTGCATTGCCAAAAAAGAAATTAAAGGAAATATTAGGAAACTATATCCCATTAAGGAGTGAGCGGGCTCGGGCGGAGGAAACGATAACATTTCAAAAAGACATAAACGAATTTTGTAAAACTTCCTGCCCCCATTACAAATGGTGTCGAACCGAGAATAGCGAGCAACTGGAATTATTCATTCATAAAAAAATTACATCAAATGACTACAATCTTGAAAACATCGAAAACGAACTACCCTTTTGCAAGAAAAAAGAAATGTTGGCTGATTTCATCAAACGAAATGATGCACATTTCGATCAAGAGCAATTGGACGACATTGCAAAACAACTGAATTCTTTAACCAAAAGATTAGAAAACCAAGCCGTTTCCGGAACCTATCCCGTTCAATTTCTGGAACAGGAAGAACAAGAATTGAAAAAAGCCCTTACTGATCGAAATTTATCTGTAAAGGAAATAAACTTTATAGTCGATGAGCAAAAAATCAAGCGCTGCAACCTGCAAATCGAAGCCGCCAACGATCTGATGATAGATCGCATTATTGAAGATTGTTTGAAACCGCATTTTGAGAAAAAGCCTTCCATCAAGTATCACCAAAAGGATGATATCGTTTACGTTCAAATAATGGAAACCGCCGGTTTTCAAATTCATTGCGCTGCACTTTGCAAAACCAGAAAAGGCGAAACTTTTTGCGGCGATAACGCATTGGGATTTTCTCCTAAAAAGAATCATTATTGCTTGATATTAACAGACGGAATGGGAAGCGGGAAAAGTGCCTGTATTCATAGTTCTTTAGCAATTGATACCATCAAAAAGTTCACAGCAGGAGGTTTGAGTGTTCTGCAGGCAATGAATATATTCCGCTCCATCCATCGATTGAGCAACGACGCAGTTTTCACAACAGTTGATGTTTGCGAAATTAATCAGCAAACCGGGCAACTTTCTTTTTATAAAGCCGGTGCGTTTGATAGTTATTGCATTAGCAACGATCAATTATCCGTTGTAAAAGGCGGCGGAATGCCAATGGGATTATGTGATCGTGATAAAATCCGGCATTGTACCTTACAAATTGGAGATGGGGACTTTCTCATTATGGCAACCGACGGACTTTCTGCACTAAACGAACAAGTGGAATCGGTGATCCTTGAATCAAAAAACGAGGATCCTAGACGATTTGCTGAGCAAATATTGCGTAGACTCACTTCCCTCTCCTCGGCAAGTGACGATGTTACCGTTATGGTATGTAAATTCCATAAAGATTTAGAATAAGAACCGATCCTTTTCATCATACTAAACCAAAGGAGTGATTGGTATGATAAAAGGCGTTGGTAAACAAATTGTTTTGTTAAATAATACAGATAGCGAGATATTTGAGCAGGCGATCTTTATCTTAAAGACAGGCGGAAAAGTCCCATATCAGAATATGGTAAAGGAATGTGAGCGAATGATCAGCAATCACATTTCCGGAAGTTGCCGTAAAAGAGGAAAAAATTGGTGGAAAATCGCTTTTTTTATGCTATTGATCCTCTCATCTCTTTTAATTGTATATCTTGTATTATCGAAATTTTAAGGGCCAGAAAAGCAACTCGCTTTTCTGACCCTTAATTTTTTAAACGTTAAAACGATATAAAACAACGTCACCGTCTTGCATAACGTATTCTTTTCCTTCACTGCGAACCAATCCTTTTTCTTTCGCAGCAACCATTGATCCGCAAGCAATCAGGTCATCATAAGAAACAACCTCGGCACGAATAAATCCCCGTTCAAAATCGGTGTGAATTTTCCCGGCCGCCTGGGGTGCTTTTGTTCCTTTAACAATTGTCCACGCTTTGGTTTCCATCTCACCGCTGGTGATATAACTAATAAGACCCAAAAGACTGTAACAAGTGGAGATCATCCGATCCAAACCACTGTGTTCAAATCCTAATTCAGCCAGGAAGAGTTCTTTTTCTTCTTCACTCAGTTCACCGATTTCCTCTTCCAGCCGAGCGCAGATCACCAAAACTTCCGCACCTTCACTTTCGGCCCGCTCCTGAACTGCTTTTACATATTGATTTTCCAAACGCCCATTTTTGAAATCTTCCTCGCAAACATTGGCAGCATAGATAACCGGCTTATCTGTCAACAAATTAACCGATTTCATAATTTCTTGCTCTTCATCGGTAAACTCAATACTATTAACGAATTTTTCTTCTTCCAACGTGGTTTTAATCTTCTTGAAGAGTTCCACATCTGCCAAATGCTTTTTATCGCCTTTCGCAAGTTTTAGGGCACGATCCAACAATTTATCTACCACTTCCATATCGGAAAAAATCAATTCAAGATTGATGGTATCAATATCACGAATTGGATCAATGCACCCTTCAACATGAACGATATTTTCATCCTCAAAGCACCGAACCACGTGAACAATAGCATCCACTTCCCGGATGTTTCCCAAGAACTTGTTTCCGAGCCCTTCCCCCTTGGAGGCGCCCTTCACCAATCCCGCAATATCAACGAATTCGATAACTGCAGGAACCACTTTTTTGGAAGCGTTCATTTCGGCCAAAACATCCAGACGTTTATCGGGAACGCAAACCACGCCAACATTCGGATCGATGGTACAAAACGGATAATTAGCCGATTGCGCCTTTGCATTGGTGATTGCATTAAATAAAGTGCTTTTACCGACGTTCGGTAAACCAACAATTCCTAATTTCATTTTT
>JAZNEH010000051.1:0-7858 GCA_045588515.1 Eubacteriales bacterium | reverse complement strand
TTAGCCTAAAATCCCTATATAATCAAGAGAAAAAATGCTATTTTTTAATTTTTGTAAAACCTGCCCAAATTAGATTATGTAAACCATCGTGTCAAAATTATGTAAACCAACAGAAGTCTACCCTTCCAATCACAAGATATAGTTTCAGCGCAATTTAAAAATGGCAAATCGTGTTATTTTCAAAAGTCAAGAGTAAAAAACAAAATCTTTTCAAAAAAATGTTTTTTAGTCATTTTAACAATTTTATTTCTTTTTTATCATTCCTCCAAGGGTTCCTCCGATCATCGCAAAGATCAATGTAAACAACATTCCGATTGATCCATTCAAATTAAAATAACCATTCAACCCCATAAAGGCATTCCCCATCACCTTAATAAGAGTAATTATAGAAAACATCATAAGGGCACCGTAGATCCCTTTAATTGAACTTTTTAACACCAAAAACGAGGCCGAAAAAATCATCGCCGCCCCACCTGCAATAACACTGCCTATTTTTAAAATAGATTCCGGCAGATTAGTTTTTAAAACCATAAAATCTGTAATTGTGCTCAGTAAACACCATACTAAAAAATAGAGAATAACTGCGACAAAAGAAAAAATCACAACGCTCAGCGTTGTGATTTTTCCGGAAGATTCATTCTTCATAAAGATCCCCTTTCCACATTCTGAACTTACTTCAAGATATGAAAGGATCTTTTAAAATATTACTCGTCGATTTTAGAAGCAATTGCCCATCTTCTAAAGCGCAATTTTGTTTTATCAGCACCGGTTTCAATGACGATGGTTTCCATATCTTTGGTAGAAACCACTCTGCCTTCGATTCCACATTCCATCAAAACCAAATCGCCAACTTCGAGATTGTTCTGCATATTCTGGCGCTCCTGCTGGCGTTTTTTATCTTTTCTGCTCATCAGAACCGTAAAACCGATCATCACGACCAAAATCAATAACATTCCGCCATACTGAGTAAAAAATTCCATTTTTATTTTCTCCTATCTTATAAACTGAATTGATTATATCCAAATTTCCTGATATTGTCAATACGCTTATATCCGTTTTGACAATTTGTTTACAGTTTCATTCTTCCATTCCATAAAATCACCGTTTTTAAGGTGTTCACGGATTTGTTCCATTAAATCATTATAAAAATAAAGATTATGAAGAACGCAAAGGCGCATTGCCAGCATCTCTCCCGCCTTGAATAAATGGCGGATATAAGCCCGGGTAAAATTCCTGCAAGTAGGACAATTGCACTTTTCATCTAAAGGGCGTTCATCCAGTTCATATTTTTGATTCAACAGATTCATAACGCCATTATTGGTAAAAATATGAGAATGGCGTGCATTTCTAGCCGGCATCACGCAATCGAAGAAATCAATCCCTCTGGCAACTCCCTCCAAAATATTGGCAGGAGTTCCAACGCCCATCAAATATCGAGGCTTATCTTCCGGCGCATAAGGAACAACATCATCTAAAACCCGATACATCTCTTCGGCCGTTTCACCAACCGCCAAACCGCCAATCGCATAGCCATCCGCCTCCACCTTTCGGATTTGCTTCATATTTTCAATGCGCAAATCGCTATAAGTACCTCCCTGGTTGATGGCAAAGAGCATTTGATGAGGATTCACAGCATCTGGTTCAACCTTATAGCGATCCAATGCTTCTCGGCAACGGTATAACCAGCGAACCGTTCGTTCAGATGATTTTTTCACATAATCATAGGTCGCCGGATTCTCCACACATTCATCAAAAGCCATTGCAATAGTGGAACCAAGATTTGCTTGAATCCGCATACTCTCTTCCGGGCTCATAAATATCTTTCGCCCGTCAATATGAGAAGCAAAGGTAACGCCTTCTTCCTTAATATTCCGAAGTTTTGCCAGCGAAAAAACCTGAAAACCGCCACTATCAGTTAAGATCGGGCCGTTCCAACGGGTCATCTTATGCAACCCGCCCAATTTCTTCACAACCTCATCACCGGGCCTTAAATGCAGGTGATAGGTATTACATAGTTGAATTTGGCATTTAATGTCCGCCAAATCCAGCGCCGATACCGCCCCTTTTATGGCACCGCAAGTTGCAACATTCATAAATACCGGGGTTTGAACTGTGCCATGAACCGTTTCAAAGGTTCCAAGGCGTGCTCTCCCCTCTTTTTTTAAGATTTTAAACATTCCATTCTCCATCAATTAATAAACATCGCATCGCCGAAACTGAAAAAGCGATATTTCTTTTTCACCGCTTCCGCATAAGCGTTCAGTACATTTTCTTTACCAGCCAAAGCGCTAACCAACATAATCAAGGTACTTTTAGGCAGATGAAAATTTGTAATCAAAGCGTCGATCACTTTAAAATGATATCCCGGATAAATAAAAATATCAGTATCCCCGGAAGATCGAACCAAATTCAATTCTGGGTCGAAGGCGCTTTCCAATGTTCTGGTCGCCGTTGTTCCAACAGAAATCACACGCTTTCCGGATTCTTTGGTCTTTCGGATCAATTCCGCCGTTTCATTCGGAACAGAAAAGTATTCCGAATGCATAATATGCTTAGAAACATCGTTCTCCTTCACCGGCCGAAAAGTGCCCAGCCCTACGTGAAGAGTTACAAACGCCATCTGAACCCCTTTAGCACGAATTCGTTCCATAATCTCCGGTGTAAAATGCAAGCCCGCCGTGGGGGCAGCGGCAGATCCCAATTCCCGAGCGTATACCGTTTGATAACGGCCTTGATCCTCTAATTGAGCCGTAATATAGGGTGGCAAAGGCATTTTTCCGATTCGATCTAAAACTTCATAGATCGTAGGAGCTTGATGCTCAAATTGAATTTTCCGTTTTCCATCTTCCAGGATCTCCAAAACAGTGCCCGACATATTTTCCTGAAACTCCAAAACTTGTCCTGGGCGTGCCTTTTTTCCAGGTTTCACCAATACTTCCCAAACATTTTCTTCCAATGCTTTTAAAAGCAGTACTTCGACCAAACCGCCGGTTTCTTTTCTGGTTCCGAAAATGCGGGCCGGAATTACTTTCGAGTCATTCAAAACAAGAAGATCACCTTCATTTAATAAATCAACGATATTATAAAAATGCTTGTGATCGGTCTTTCCGCTGATTTTATCCAAAACCAAAAGCCGAGAATGATCCCGTTGTTTCAACGGAGTTTGTGCGATCAATTCTTCCGGTAGATGATAATCAAATTCATCAATCGTCATAATTCAAATCCTCTTAGGGTCTTTATTCCATAGAACGAAGAAAATCAATGCAAATCTCAGCCTCTGCCACTCCGTCTGGATTGCAAGTTTCACTTTCGACTATAATGGGTAGGTTCATTTCAATCGCTGCTTTATATATATCACGCACAGGCGCCTCGCCTTTTCCAAGAGGCATACCGCGCCCATCTTTAAAGCCATCTTTAATATGAATATGGCTTACCCGTTCTTTCACTCGCTCCAAAAGTTTAACCGGATTTCCCATTCCAACATAGGCCCAGAATGTATCGATTTCAAACATCAGATCGGTTCGATAGTATAATTGATCAAATACCAATGAGCCATCTTCGTTGGGAATCAACTCATTAGCATGGTTATGATAACCGAGGATAATGCCCTCTTTTTTCAAAAGTGGCGATATCACATTCACTTGTTGAACAAACTGGTCCAGCCGTTCTTGACTATCTAATTTGTAGGCAGGAATGATATAAAACCGATTGCCAATTGCTTTATGATAAGCAACAGTTTCATCAAAATGCTCCAAAAGATCGTTAAACGAAGAATGGGTTCCACTGATCGAAAGGCCGGAATCGTTCATCAATTCATTAATTTCTTTTGGGGAATAGCCAAAGAAACCAGCCGTTTCAACAAAAGAATATCCCAACTCCTTCATTTTATAAACTGCGGTTGCGAAGTTTTGCTCTGCCAAATCACGCACGCCATAAAGTTGAATTCCGTATTCCATATGTATCCTCCATTATCAGATCGCCTTATTTTTCCATTTGCCACGTTTATAAAACATAAAAGTAAGTAATGCTCCGATCAGCCAAGAAAGTAACAATGAGATTTGAATACATTCCATTCTTCCGAAAGGAAGCTCCTCAGTTCGGGTGAAAAAGGAAATCCCATATGCAATGGGAACCCGTATCAAAACAGTGGTAATCAACGAAATCCACATCGGAGTCATCGTATCTCCGGCTCCTCGCATAATACCCGAAAGACTTTGCGTCACTGCAACCGCAATATAACCAACAGCCAGAATCTTCATTAAATAATAACTCAAATCCACCAGCGACGAAGTTTCGGTAAAGATTCCCATTAAACCTTTTCCTAAAAGCAATATAATTCCGGTAATCAAGGCTGAGCATCCAACTGCAAGCAAAGTACCTTGCTTTGCACCCTTTGTTACACGATCATAATGACCAGCTCCAACGTTTTGCCCCGCATAGGTTGTTAGAGCAGTTCCAAAGGAAAAATTCGGCATCATTGCAAACCCGTCAACACGCATCACAACGACGTTTGCGGCAATAAACTGTTCACCGAACTGATTCGTTAAAGATTGAACAACTATCATCGCAGAAGAAAAAATCGCTTGCGTTAAGCCAGAAGGCAATCCCAATCGAACAATTGTTTTCACATAAGAACCAACCGGTTTTAAATACTTCCAACCAAAATCAAAATCATTGCTCATCTTGGAAAGTTTTATCAAGCATAAACCAGAAGATGTAATCTGTGCTATCACCGTTGCCAATGCAACTCCCGCAACTCCGATTTTTAATTCGGCAACAAAATAAATATCCAAAAGAATATTGATAACCGTTGCGATCAATAAATAAACCAATGCAGAAACGGAATCCCCCATCCCCCGGATGATACTGCTTAAAATATTATAATACGCCATGCCTGCCATTCCCAATAAGGAAATCATCAAATAATCAGCACAACCATCAATAATGGTGGCAGGCGTATTCAAAAGTTCTAAAACCGGCCGAATTAAAGGTGATGCAATCAAAATCAAAGCTACGCAACATATGGCAGTAACGGTGATGCAGTTCCCTATTGTATAAGAAAGGCTCTTGCGGTTTTTAGCGCCAAAATATTGCGAAACCATTATATTGGCTCCGGCTGAAATGCCAATAAAAAGAACCAACAACATATTTACAATCGGCCCGGCACTGCCAACTGCAGCCAAAGCGTTATCACCAATATACCGGCCAACAACAATGCTGTCCACAGTGTTATACAATTGCTGCGCAATATTTCCGATAATCATCGGAATTGTGAAAAACACAATTGATTTCCAAGGAGTTCCAACGGTCATATCCGTTGTTCCAAATAATTTGTTAAACAATCAATTCCCTCACTTAAAGTGTTTTTAGCCATGCTTCAACAACATTTGATGTATATTGATATCCGGCCGCCGTTAGATGCTGGCCATCTTTATAAAAACTACCAGAAGCAGCATTTTCCTCTGCTGACATTTGAGGATCATACATCCATTTCAAATGGGGATTCAAATAGCATACATTCCATAAATCCAAATACGGAATCCCCCATTTAATGCAAATTTTAATTGCCAGATCAAAATACGCACGACGATTTAAATAGTTATTCAGTTCAATTCCCATTTTTTGTGCAACAATGAAGCCGATCTTTTTTCCCTTCCAATACTTCGTTGCACGATAAAAAATGCTCTCTAAAGCACCGCAAAAAGGATCTTGATCATAATTTCCGCCATAATCGTTGTTTGGGAATTCTTCGTACATCAAATCCACCGTTGCAGAAATAGAATGACGAGGAGATCCATCAGCCCGAGGCTTGGTATGTTCTGTAATCGTTCCGCCGCCAACAGCATAATTCTTATAAATCATGCTATTAGAAGCAGCAATTCGGCTTGCCCAGCAATCCCGTTCATTCTCATCAATTCCCCGATTACCGTAACAAATAGAATCCCCATTCCAAATAATAGTTTTATTGTATAAGTTCTGCTCCATCGGTTCCTCCGAACAAAAGAAAAAACCTGCCGTTGCCGGCAGGTTTTTGGTGCGGATAAGAGGACTTGAACCTCCACGATATTGCTAGCACTAGAACCTGAATTTGGCGCGTCTGCCAATTCCGCCATATCCGCATATGGTGGCCTTGATCGGCAACACTAGAATAATAGCACAGAGATTTTAATTTGTCAACACTTTTTTATTTTTATTTTGAAATCTTTTCGTTAGTCTTATTCTGAAACTTTTCGGCGTTTACAATAAAGCGATCGTGAGTCGCTTTTCCTATCAACCCGGCCTCATCAAAGGCTTCGATTTCAAATGATAATTTTCTGCCTTCAACAGCCGTAACCTTGCTGGTGCACCGTACTTTCATTCCGATTGGCGTTGCAGCAAGATGTTCTGTATGGATCATAATTCCAACCGTAGTGCTCCCCTCTTCCAGCAACTTTTCTACACTTTCTGCAGCAGTTCCTTCCATTAAAGCAACCATAGCAGGTGTTGCAAAAACATCCAGAATTCCGCTGCCCATTGCTTTGGCGGAATATTCTTCGGTAACGGTTAATACTTTTTCATTGGTTATTCCTAACATTTTACTTTCTCCTCAAAAAAATGCCGCCCCGCAAAGAGGCGGCATATAATCATTACAGTGAAAAATACTTCTTTGCGTTGTTATAGCAAATATCCTGAACCAAACTTCCCAAGAACTCCATATCTGCAGGATATTCTCCGTTTTCCACCCAAGTGCCCAATACATTACAAAGGATGCGGCGGAAGTACTCGTGGCGAGTGTAGGACAAGAAGCTTCTGGAGTCGGTTAACATCCCAACAAAGTTCCCTAAAATAGAAAGGTTTGCCAAGGATTTCAGTTGAGTTTCCATCCCGCTCTTGGTATCGTTGAACCACCAAGCAGAACCGTGTTGAATCTTTCCTGCCACTTCGGTTCCCTGGAAGCAGCCCAAAACGGTTCCGATCAATTCGTTATCCTGAGGATTCAAAGAATAAATAATCGTCTTGGGAAGCAGATCATCCAGATAGAGTGCATTCAAAAAGCCGGTTAGGGCTTCACCGCAGTTCATAGTAGAGATGCAGTCAAACCCGGTATCGGGGCCAAGGGAATTGAACATTTTGGTATTGGTATTGCGTTGGGTGCCATAATGCAGTTGCATCACAACATCTCTCTTTGCATATTCGCGGCCCATATGAAGTAAAATGTTTGTCTTATAAAGATCCACCTCGCGCTGGGTCAGTGCTTCGCCATTAAACCGTTTTTGCAGAACAGCATCTGCCTCTGCTTCGGATGCAGTTATGTAAACCACATAATCCAAACCGTGATCGGAAGCACGGCATCCCAAAGAGCAGAAAAATTCCAGCCGTTCGGTCAGCGCCTTTTTAATATCAGCAACGGTTTTTAAGGGATAACCAACAACTGCCTCTAGTTTGGTGATATAATCAACAAATTCTTCTTTATTGATATTAACCGCTTTATCAGGACGGTAAGAAGGCGCAACAGTCACGTCAAAAGTAGGATCATCCAGAAGTTTCTGATGCCACTCCAAAGAATCAATGGGATCATCTGTGGTACCGATCATTTTAACGTTGGACTGCTTAATCAGGCCACGAACCGTCATAGAATCCTCCTGTAGTTTTGCATTGCAAAGATTCCATACTTCCTCAGCCGTTTCGCCATTTAAAACACCATCATAACCGAAGTAACGTTTTAATTCCAAATGAGTCCAATGATACATCGGATTACCGATGGCTCTGGGCAAAGCTTCTGCAAAGCGCTGGAACTTGGTGCGATCATCGGCATCACCAGTAATTTCGCATTCGGGAACACCATTGCTACGAATCAAACGCCATTTGTAATGGTCAC
>JAZNEH010000050.1:0-13011 GCA_045588515.1 Eubacteriales bacterium | reverse complement strand
GGATCTTATCAACGGGCTCTTTGGTGATTTCAGCATCGATCAGTTCCCGATCCGTTTCTTCACCGTTGGTATAGGTAACGGAATAGGTGTTGATCTTTTCGCCTTTTTCCCCTTCTTGCTTCACTTTGGTTTCGCCCACGTAAAGATCGTTGGTTTTTTCTTTGATTGTTTCGTAATTAACAGAAACGGTTTCTTTCAAAATTTCGCTGTTCACACGGTCGATGGTGATGGTCTGGCCGTTGAAAACGGCGGCCGCACGATCAATGCTGATCAGGTCATCCTGATCCATTGTTACGCCGGCCAGTTCCATTGCTTCTGCAACAGTTCCGCCGGTCATCATCGCTGTAACGGTTTGTCCGTCTGCCGTAATATAGACGGGGAAAGCACGGGTTACAGTGGCGGTGATCACACCGTCAATTTCTGTCAGTGTAAAAAGATCCGCCTCATGCAAGGTCAATCCGCTTTTTTTCAAGATGGCTTCTTCATCGGTGCGGATGGCGTAGTAGGAGGCTACTTCTGTTGCGCCGTCCAGAACTCGGATTTTGCGGATGGTAACGGTCATAACCGACATCAGCATGGTTAAGGTCAGCACGCAAGCCACCGATGTTGTGATATAACGGTGTTTGCGGGCAAGACCTAAGCCGCAATTGCAAAGGGGAACGATCCGAGCGGCGGGTTTGCGGAAGAGGGAAACGGCAAAACCTTTGGCTTTTTGCAACCATCCGGCTACCATTGCGCACCATAAAGGCAACCGAGCTTTTAAGAAAGCGAAGGCCTTTTTCGTGGCGTTCCCGATCCGCAGAGTAATCTGCTTGATCATATCCATAAAAATAAAAATCTCCTTTTCGTGGCAGAGTTGGGTTCTTCTGCCATTAGTTTCGGATGCTCACTAAGATTTTATGCATCCATTTGGGGATTGATTACATTTTTGGTTTCAAAAATTACAAAACCGTAACACAGTATAACCGGAAAAAGGAGATTTGTCAAGGCTTTTTCGGCAAAAAGTTACAATGATGTAACTTTTTCGAAAAAGAAAAAGCCCGAATTTTCGGGCTTTTAAAGGGCTAAAGGCAATACGTATTGATAAACGGAAATAAATTGTAAAACGGAGCCGACCAGCACAAAAATATGCAGAATTCCGTGGGCGTAAACCCCTTTCATTTGATAAAAGAGGATCCCGGCCGTATAGAATAATCCTCCAACAGCCAGATAGAGAAAGCCGGCCGGAGCCATATGGGTCAACAGGGGATACACCGCAAAGATAATGCACCATCCCATAATAATATACGCCCAAAGGGAAAATCGCTTGGATCGGTTCAGTGCAACGGAATTAAAAACGATCCCCGCTGCTGCGATCACCCATTGCAGGCCGAAAATGGTCCAGCCTAAAGGACCGCGCAAAGTAATCAGAGAGATGGGCGTATAGGTGCCGGCGATCAAAAGATAGATGGTGGCGTGATCCAGAATACGGAACACCTTTTTCGCCATAGGGTTGGTTATAGCGTGGGAAAGGGTGGACATCGTGTATAAAAAAATTAGTGATATCCCGTAAATCCCCCCGGCAACCATTGCAGTGATGTTCCCACTTTTGATGGTGTAAAAAAGCATCAATCCTAAAGCAAAGATGCCGAAGAGCGCCCCGAGCCCGTGGCTGATGGCGCAAAATATTTCCTCCCCGGGCGAATAATAAACCGGGGTGCAACGCTCATTTTTGTTCAAAACGATTCTCCTTAGGAAAGATACTTTACCGTGCGTTCAATGGAATCTTTGGAATTCTTCCAATCTTCATCTTTATAGCGATAATCAAACTTTTTGCAAAACCAATCCAAATCTTCCTTTAAAATATTTAAGTAGTTGCGGTTGGTTGCGGTTAAAGATTCCGCAAAAGCGATCCGCTCTTTTTTGCCCAAACATTTATTCGCCATTTCCAGCATCCGGGCACTATGCGTTTTGCAAAAATATTCTTGTTCCCCGAAGAGTTTGCGAAAGGCTTCTTCGGTGGAGTAAAGGTAGCAGATATTATCGCAGATCCGATCCATAAAAATTCTCATTCGGCCGCAAAGATAGCAACTTTTTCTGGCTTTATCATAGTTATCCGCCCGCTTACTGCCGGAAAAAAGATCTTTCTCCAATTCGGCAATATGGGTGGAAAGCATCAGTGCCATGGGCAGTTTATTGCCGGCAGTGAGCAATTTTTCCAGATGCCCCTTGCAAAAACCTTTTTTATTGGTTTCCTTGCGGATATCCGGCTCCATCATAGAGGCCCCCAAGATCCGATCGATCTCATCTTTTTCCAAAAGATCCCGCAATTTACAAACCGGGCATCCACATTTTTCGCTGAACGCCTCGTTGATTTTGATGGAATAAATTTTTTCTGCCATAATTGTTTTGTCCTTTCTGTAACCCAATTTCCTCTTTCAACATAGGATAAAGCAAATGAGGAAAAGGAGGGAATGCTCAATGTGTGGTTGCTTCAATGATTTGTTCGACAACAACGGTTGCCTGCTGGTGATCTTGGCCATCATCCTGATCTGGTGCTGCTGCAACGACTAATCCCCCGGCACAACGCCCTGCTTCGGCAGGGCGTTCATTTTTTTATTCAAAAGTCACTTGATTTTCGTTATCCAGATCCGCATCTCGGAGCAAATGTCCAACAGCGGGGATATTCTTGGTGCGGTAATAGGAAACACTCTTTAACCCGGTGGTTTCCAGCAATTTGGCTTCCGCCAGATAATGCTTGGCTTTCTGGGTCATCACAGAAACACCCTGAGTAGATTTGGTGGTCTTAACGGGGATCAGAACGGAGTTCACCACCAAGGCCTTGCGGTTTTCCGCCATAAGCATAAAGTCAGTTTCGCCTTGGATCTGGAAGAGAGCCACCAGCGGCGATTTATTACTCATAGCATTCACCAAACGCCGCCGGTTAGAAAGGGTTTTATAAGCAGAGAGGGGAACTCTGGCTCCTTTACCGTTTTCAAAGAAGAAGACCAGGTCACCGCTGTGGTCGGTGGTCACCGCCATAGCGCAAACGCTTTCGTCCTGCTCCATTTCCAGTTTAGCGGGCAGATAATCGCCCAATAGACTGGCTTTGGTATCTTCAAAATCATAGCCGTGGGCCTTATAGGCGTTGCCGGCCGTGGTGAAGAAGATCAGTTCTGCCTTGTTGGTGCTCTCAACGGACTGATTCAGTTCGTCGCCGTCTTTGAATTTCTGGGCGCTGTTCATCCGCAGAGATTGAGGCGTGATTTTCTTGAAATATCCTTCCTTGGAAAGGAAATAGGTAACGGCATAATCTTCGATATGATCGTCTTCGTCGATCTCTTCTCCTTGGTCTTCATAAACCAACTCGGTTTTCCGTTCGGCAGGGTATTGTTTTTTGACTCGTTTCAGATCATTTTCAATGAGTTTATAAACCTTTGTTTTGCTCTTGAGGATGCTTTCCAGTTCTTTGATTTCTTTTTCCAGCAGTTCGATATCTTCCAGCCGATTTAGAATATATTCCTTATTTAAATAACGCAGTTTGATATTGGCGATATATTCTGCTTGAATTTCATCCACACCGAACCCGATCATCAGGTTGGGAACCACTTCTTCATCGTGTTCCGTTTCCCGCACGATGGCAATGGCCTTATCGATATCCAGAAGGATCTTCTTCAGGCCCAGTAACAGATGAAGTTTTTCTTCCGCTTTATTCTTGCTGAAATAAGTGCGGCGGCGAATGGCTTCCGTTCGGAAGGCGATCCATTCATCAATCAAAGCTTTTACGCCCAAAACTTGGGGGGCGCCGCCGATCAGAACGTTGAAGTTGCAGCCGAAACTATCTTCCAAAGGTGTCATTTTAAAGAGTTTTGCCATCACCTTTTCGGCATCGTAGCCCCGCTTGAGTTCAATGGAGATCCGCAAGCCGTTCTTATCGCTCATATCCTTCACATCGGCGATCTCTCTCAGTTTATTGGCCTTATAAAGTTCAATGATTTTGTCGATAATGGCTTCAACAGTGGTAGTATAGGGAATTTCGTTAATGAAGATCATATTCCCATCCACTTCGTATTTGGCCCGCACTTTTATGGAACCGCGCCCGGTTTCATAAACCTCTTTGATCTGGGATTGATTTACCAGCAAACGGCCGCCGGTGGAAAAATCCGGGCCGGGCAGGGTGAGTTCCAGCGGATGATCGGGATTTTCCATCAGAGCCATCACGGTGTCGCAAACTTCGTGCAGATTAAAGGGGCAGATATTGGAAGCCATACCAACGGCAATCCCTTGGTTGGGGGTGGTTAAAATGGTGGGGAATGAAACCGGCAACAGCGTGGGTTCTGTGGTAGAATTATCATAGTTGGGGATAAAATCCACAGTATCTTTATCAATATCATCAAAAAGTTCCCGGCAGATGGGGGCCAGTTTTGCCTCGGTATAACGGGCGGCCGCAAAAGCCATATCCCGGGAATAAACTTTACCGAAGTTCCCTTTGGACTCCACAAATGGCAAAGGCAATGCCTCATAGCCCCGGGAAAGCCGCACCATTG
This sequence comes from Eubacteriales bacterium, assembly GCA_045588515.1. GTDB lineage: Bacteria > Bacillota > Clostridia > Oscillospirales > QAKW01 > QAKW01. The sequence continues at coordinate 8,485 of JAZNEH010000050.1, read as the reverse complement.
TTTCATAAATAGCTGCATCACCGTGGGGATTGAGTTTCATCGTTTCGCCCACGATGTTGGCGCTTTTGGTCAGTTTCCCGTTGATCAGCCCTTTTTTATACATGGTGTAAAGCAATTTCCGATGGGAAGGCTTTAACCCGTCGATCTCGGGAATGGCCCGGGAGAGGATCACACTCATAGCATAGGGCATATAGTTGGTTTCCAGCGTTTCCACAACACCCCGCAGAATGGGCTCTTTTTCAATATATTCTTTTTGTATTGATTTCTTTTTCTTCATATCTTCTCCTTAAGAAAGATCCAGATCGTCTAAATATAGATGCCCATTGGCGGCAATATAATCTTTTCGGCCCGACAGGTTATCTCCCAGCAGAATATCGAAAATAGCAGAAGTCTGTTCCGCATCAGAGGGAGTCACTTTCACTAAGCGGCGGGTTTCCGGGTTCATCGTGGTTTCCCACATCATATCCGGTTCGTTTTCGCCCAACCCTTTGCTCCGCATAATATCGGTTTTGTGCCCTTCTAATTTTGCCAGAATCTCTTCCTTTTCTTTTTCGGTATAGGCAAAATAGGTCTTGTTCTTGCTGCGGTCGGTAATCTCAAAGAGGGGAGATTCTGCAATATAAACATATCCCTTTTCGATCAGGGTGGGGGTCAGCCGATAAAGCATCGTTAAGATCAAAGTACGGATCTGGAATCCGTCTACGTCCGCATCGGTGCAGATGATGATCTTATTCCAGCGCAAAGCCTCTAAATTAAAGGATTGCAATCCTTTTGCGGTTTTTCCGCTGATTTCCACGCCGCAACCTAAAACCTTCAGAAGATCCGTGATGATCTCGCTTTTAAAGATCTTGCTGTAATCGGCCTTCAGGCAGTTCAGGATCTTGCCCCGTACCGGCATAATGGCTTGGAAAAAACTGTCCCGCCCTTGCTTGCAGGATCCCAATGCAGAATCACCCTCCACGATGTAGATTTCCCGCTTGCTGATGTCCTTGGTCTGGCAATCGACAAATTTTGCAATGCGGTTCGTCATATCAATGGAGCCGGAAAGGGTCTTTTTAATGTTGATCCGATCCTTTTCGCTCTTCTCCCGGGCCCGCTTATTCACCAAGATCTGATTGGTGATCTTTTGCGCCTCGTTGGGATTTTCAATAAAGTAGATGCGCAGGTTTTGCCGTAAAAAATCAGTGGTACATTCCTGAATGAACTTGTTGATAATACTTTTCTTGGTTTGATTTTCGTAAGAAGTGATCGTAGAGAAGCAGTTGGAAACAAAAATCAGGCAGTCGGCAACGTCTGCAAAGGTAATCTTGCTTTCTCCCTTGTTGTATTTGCCGTTATTTTTCAGATAAGCATCCGCCTCTGCAACAAAAGCCGCCCGGGCTGCTTTGTCCGGGGCGCCGCCGTGCTCCAGAAAACTGGAGTTGTGATAATATTCAACCAGATTTACCCGGTTGGAAAAGGCTACGCAGCAAGAAAGTTTCACCTTGTATTCCGGGCGGTCTTCCCGATCCCGGCCGCTGCGCTCATCCTGCCAGAAAACCGGCTGGCTCAAAGCATCTTCGCCCAGCAGTTCTTTCACATAGTCGATGATCCCTTCCTGATAGCAGTATTCCTGCGTATCAAAACCGCCGGATTCCTTTTCATCCTTAAAGACAAAGGTTAAGCCGGCGTTCACAACGGCCTGCTTTTGAAGGATGTTTTCAAAATAGGAGCGCCCCACTGCGATATCCGCAAAAACATCCCGGTCCGGCTTCCAATGGGTGATGGTACCGGTACGCTTGCCGGAGAATTCTTCCGATTGCAAGCCGCCGATATTAAATCCCTTTTCAAAATGCAAGGAATGTTTCTGGCCATCACGGAAAACGGTAACATCCATATATTCCGAAGCAAACTGGGTGGCGCAGGCGCCCAAACCGTTCAGGCCCAGAGAATATTCATAGTTCTGGCCTTGATTGGTATCATATTTACCGCCGGCATAAAGGGTGCAGTAAACCAATTCCCAGTTATATTGATTTTCCCGTTGATTGAACCCAACGGGAACGCCCCGCCCGAAATCTTCTACTTCGATGGATCCGTCGCGGAACCGGGTGATGATAATTTTATTTCCAAAACCCTCCCGAGCCTCATCAATGGAGTTGGAAAGGATTTCAAAAATGGCGTGCTCGCATCCGTCCAGCCCATCGGAGCCGAAGATCACTCCCGGGCGCAACCGAACCTGATCAGGCCCTTTTAATTGGCGAATACTATCGTCATTATAGGTGTTTTTACGTGCCATAAAGCCCTCCTGGATATTATTACATCATTAAATTATATATTATAATAGTGGAGTTTGTCAATCGCTCTGAAAATTTTTGGTAAAACCGCCGAACTCTTTCGGAACGGTTGCTTTTTTGGAAAAATTTTTATATAATAACTATATATAATCTTTTTTTACTAAAAAGGCTTGAAATTTATCGATAAAAGAGTTAAAATATTTCATTAATAATATGAAAAAGGAGAAAGACGAATGAATTACGGAAGTAAAGTGTTAAAAGAGGCTTTGACCTTTGATGATGTATTGCTGGTTCCCGCTAAAAGCGATGTTCTGCCCAATACGGTGGATCTTTCCACTCGGTTAACCAATAAGATTAAGTTGAATATCCCCTTGATGAGCGCTGCAATGGATACAGTTACGGAAAGTAAGATGGCCATTGCTATGGCTCGTGAAGGCGGTATCGGCGTGATTCATAAGAATATGACCATTGAACAGCAGGCTGAAGAAGTTCAGCGTGTAAAACGGAGCGAAAACGGCGTTATCAACGAACCCTTCTTTCTTTCTCCCGATAATTTCGTATACGAAGCCGATCAACTGATGGGCAAATATAAGATCTCCGGCGTGCCCATCTGTAAGGATGGCCGGTTGGTGGGGATTATCACCAACCGTGATATGCGGTTTATGACCGATTTCAACGTGAAGATCGAAACCGTTATGACGCCCGAAGAACGCTTGATAACTGCCCCCGTGGGCACCACTTTGGAAGAGGCCAAAGTGATATTACAAAAGCATCGGGTGGAAAAACTGCCCTTAGTAGATGATAACGGAAAACTGGCCGGCTTGATTACCATCAAGGATATTGAAAAGGCTGTGAAATATCCCAATTCCGCCCGGGATGCCCAGGGTCGCTTGCTCTGCGCCGCCGCCATCGGGATCACCAAAGACGTGTTGGAACGTGCCGGCGCTTTGATTAACGCCGGAGTGGACGTGCTGGTTCTGGATTCCGCCCATGGCCATTCTGCCAATATTATGAAGACGCTGAAACTGGTGAAATCCACCTTCCCTGATATTCAGGTTGTAGCAGGGAATATAGCCACTGCTGAAGCCGCCGAGGATCTGATTGCCGCCGGCGCCGATGCGGTTAAGGTTGGGATCGGCCCCGGTTCTATCTGCACCACCCGTGTGGTTGCCGGTATCGGTGTTCCCCAACTCACTGCTGTGATGGATGTGGCCGAGGTCTGCAAAAAGCATAATATCCCCTTGATCGCCGATGGCGGTATCAAGTTCTCTGGTGATATTGTAAAGGCTGTTGCCGCCGGTGCCGATGTGATTATGATTGGCTCCCTCTTGGCCGGTTGTGAAGAAAGCCCCGGTGAAGAAGAACTTTATCAGGGCCGCCGTTTCAAAACCTATCGTGGTATGGGCTCTATGGCCGCAATGGCAAAGGGTTCTGCTGATCGCTATTTCCAAACCGGCACTAAGAAATTGGTTCCCGAAGGTGTGGAAGGCCGAGTGCCCTTTAAGGGTATGATGGGCGACACTGTGTTCCAGCTGATGGGCGGCCTGCGTTCCGGTATGGGCTATTGCGGCACTGCCACCATCGAAGATCTGAAGGAAAACGGCCGGTTTGTGAAGATCACCGGCGCCGGTTTGAAAGAAAGCCATCCCCACGATATTCATATTACCAAGGAAGCCCCCAACTATACTACAGACGATAAATGAGGAATAAACCGATGAATAATCTTGATTTGATTGATCATCTGGCAAAACTCTCTAAACTCTCCTTTGAGGGAGAGGCCAAGGAGAAGATAGCCAAAGATATGGAAAGCATTATGAAATTGATGGATACCGTAACGGAGGTTGAGATCTCCGAGGCGGATTATCCCTTAACTGCCGAGGGCGGTATGGAATTATTGCGGGAAGACGAGATCGCCGCATCCATGTCTGCGGAAGATGCTTTGAAGAACGCAAAAGGCAAGTTTTATCATTTCATTGCCGTTCAGAAGTTAATGGATTAAGGAGGCTGTGGAATGAATTTGCATTTAAAATCAATTAAAGAACTGCGTGGTCTCCTGGATGGCGGCGATATCACCGCCCAGGAATTAACTCAATATTATCTGGATCGGATCGAGAAACTGGATCCCACCATCCATGCTTATATTACAGTAAACGATAAGGCAATGGAGCAAGCCGAAGCCGCCCAGAAGATGATCGAGGCGGGGGAGGCCGGCCCCTTAACCGGTATTGTTTTGGGCATCAAGGATAATATCTGCACCAAAGATCTTCGCACCACCTGTGCTTCCAAAATGCTGGGCGATTTTATTCCCGCCTATCATTCCACTGTGGCTGAAAAACTGGAAAAAGCCGGTGCGATCTTTATCGGCAAATTGAATATGGATGAGTTTGCCATGGGCGCTTCTACCACTACTTCTCATTTCGGCATCACCCGGAATCCCTATGATGTTGAGCGGGTCCCCGGCGGTTCTTCCGGCGGTAGTGCGGCGGCAGTTGCCGCAGGCCTTTGCGTGGCCTCTTTGGGCAGTGATACCGGCGGCTCCATTCGTCAGCCGGCCGCTTTCTGTGGGGTGACCGGCTTGAAACCTACCTATGGCAGAGTTTCTCGTTCCGGCTTGGTGGCGTTTGCATCCTCTTTGGATCAGATCGGTCCCATTGGCAAAAGTGCCCGGGATTGCGCTGTTTTGTTGGATGCCATCTCCGGGGAAGACTCTGCGGATATGACCAGTAAGCCCAGCGAACCTGTGGCAGATCAAATGGGCCAGTCCATTGCAGGCAAAGTGATCGGCTTGCCGAAGGAATGTTTTACCGAAGGATTGAATCCCGAGATCAAAGAGGCTGTTTTGGCGGCTGCCAAAAAGTTTGAAGAACTGGGTTGCGTTGTCAAGGAAGTTTCCTTGCCATCTTTGAATGTAGCCATTCCGGCTTATTATTTGATTTCTTCTGCCGAAGCCTCTTCCAATCTGGCTCGGTTCGATGGGGTACGCTATGGCCACTTGGCTGAAAAGAAGGGGAGTTTTGAAGAACGCCTGATCGCCACCCGGAATGAAGGCTTTGGCGATGAGGTAAAACGCCGAATCTTGCTGGGAACCTATGCGTTATCCAGCGGCTATTTTGATGCTTACTATAAAAAGGCGAATTTGCTTCGCCGCCGGATCCGCAAAGAATATGAAAAGATCTTTGAAACCTGTGATGTGATCTTAACGCCCACCACCCCCGAGCCTGCTTTCAAATTAGGTGAGCACAGCGAGGATCCCACAGAGATGTATCTGGCGGATATCTATACCGTAACGGTGAATATTGCCGGTCTGCCGGCGGTGAACACCACCTGCGGTTATGATAAAGCGGGGATGCCCTTGGGTATGAGCATCATCGGTAAGGCCTTCGCCGATGGCGAGATTTTGAATATGGCCGATGCTTTTGAGAAAAAGTTCAACTATATTTTGAATGATTTTTGCCTTTGATGCTTGTACTTTATAAAAAAATATGATAAACTGTATTTGGTGCATCCCGGTGGATGCACCAAATCACCAAATCGATCGGCATATAAGGCTGCCTTTATAAGGCAGCGCTTCCGGACGAAGCGGCGGGTGCGGCGCAATAGCAAGCCGTGAACCATGTCAGGCGGGGAACCGAGCAGCATTAAGCGGGCCCTTGTCTATGTGTGCCGAAAACCTGTTCTTTGTTCGTTAGCGCTGTCTTATAAAGGCAGTTTTTAATCCTCCGTGCAGAAAGGAACTATGAATGTATCAGGCTCTTTATCGGAAATATCGGCCTCTCACGTTTGCAGATGTGGTGGGGCAGGATCATATCGTGAAAACCCTTCGTGCCCAGATTGCCGAAGGGAATGTTTCCCATGCCTATCTTTTCTGCGGCACCCGTGGAACCGGAAAAACGTCTTGCGCAAAGATCTTAGCCCGGGCGGTGAACTGTTCGGCGGGCAATCAGGGGGATCCTTGTAATGAATGTTCCAATTGCCAGAGCATTATAAAAGAATCCACGATGGATGTGGTGGAGATCGACGCCGCCACCAATACCGGCGTTAATGATATCCGAGATCTGCGTGAAGAATTGATCTATGCTCCTGCAATGGTAAAATATCGGGTCTATATTATCGATGAAGTGCATATGCTGAGTACGTCAGCCTTCAATGCCCTTTTAAAAACATTGGAAGAACCCCCTTCCCACGTAATTTTCGTGCTGGCCACCACCGAGATCCATAAGATCCCGGCCACCATCCTTTCCCGTTGCCAGCGATTCGATTTCAAACGGTTAACGCCGGAATTGATTGCCGGCCGGTTGCAATATGTGGCCGGCGAAGAAGGGTTTACCTTGGAAGAGGATGCAGCCGCTTTGTTGGCCCGCCTTGCAGATGGCGCTATGCGGGATGCCCTTTCGTTGCTGGATCGTTGCCGCGACGGAATGGAACCGGTCACATTGGCCCGGGTGGAGCAGATCGTTGGGGTCTGCGGAAGCGAGCAATTGATGGAAGCGGTGCGTTTTGCCTGGAAACGGGATGCGGCCGGCCTTTTGAAGTTTTATAAAAAAGCCCGGGAACGCTATGCGGGCCCCGCCCAACTGTTCGGCGATCTTTCGGCACTGTTGCGGGATCTTCTGATCTGCAGTGTAACAGAACATCCGGAAGAACTGATCGAATGTGATCGCAAGGAACTGCAACAAAAAATCACCCTCTCCCGGGAATTGCCCAGCGCTTGTATGATGCGGATGATGCGCTGTTTGCAAAATGGAATTTGGGAATTGGGCCGTTCTGCGGATAAGGGTCTTTCTGCGGAAATGACTTTGATTGCCCTTTGCCGAGAAGAATTGGGCGATGATATGGAATCTTTAAGCGCTCGGGTGGCCCGGCTGGAACTGGGCGTTCCGATGCAGGCTCCGATTGCGGCCGCTCCTGCGGCAGATCCGGCCCCTGCACCTCAACCCGAGAAAAAAGCAGAACCTAAGCCTGCGGCTCCTGCCCCCGCCGGTCAGGAAGTGGATTGCCCCTTCTGGGAACGGATGCAGGAAGTTTTAAGGGATCTGGGCCGTTCAAATTTGATGGGCTTTTTGCTGGATATCACGCCCGCAGTTCAAGGCAATCTCTTAATTTTGCGCAGCGAGCAGGATTTTTGCTTGGATTTTCTCAGTAAGCCTGAGAATAAAGAAATACTGGCCCAAGCGGCTCAGGCCGCCGGTGGGCAACCCTACCAGATCAAGTTTGAAAAAATGGGGGAAACTCTAAACCAGGATGATCCCTTTCAAGAATTATTAAAGGAGATGTAAAAATGAAAGCAAGATTACCCGAAGGCTATAATATGAAACGGGGCGATATGATGCGCCAGGTTCAAAAAATGCAGGAAGAGATGCAAAATGCGCAGGTAGAAGTGGAAGGAACCGAATTTGAAGCGGCTGCCGGCGGCGGTGCTGTAACAGCGAAGGTGAATGGCAAAAAAGAACTTCTGGAAGTGAAAGTTGCTCCCGAAGTGGTGGATCCCGATGATGTGGAAATGCTTCAGGATCTGTTGGTTGCGGCTGTGAATGAGGCTCTGAAAAAGGCCGATTCCGCTATGGAAGAGCGAATGGGCGCTTTAACCGGTGGGATGAACCTGCCCGGTTTGAACGGGTTATTCTAAAAAGATGCCGAATATCACCCAACTGAACAAACTAATCGAACAATTCAGTAAATTGCCGGGCGTGGGCGCCAAAACGGCCCAGAAAATGGCCTATTTTATGCTTTCCCAAGGGGATGCGGCGGTGAAGGAATTTGCCGATACGCTATTGGCATCCCGGGATATGATCCATTGCTGCCCCCGTTGCCAGAATTTAACCGATCAAAAGATTTGCCCCCTTTGCGCCGATGAAAAGCGTAAAGGTGCCATCTGCGTGGTGGAAAAGCCGGAAGATGTGGAGGCAATGGAACGCACACGCACCTTTCACGGTACTTATCATGTGCTCCACGGCCTGATTTCTCCCGTAAACGGCATTGGTGCCGATCAGTTGAAGATCCGGGAACTATTGCATCGGGTGGCCGAAGAAGAGGTGGAGGAGATCATTTTGGCAACCTCTCCCAATGTGGAAGGCCAGGCAACGGCTCTTTATCTTTGCAAATTGTTGAAACCCTTTGAAGTGAAGGTTACAGGCCTTGCGCTGGGGATCCCGGTGGGCGGTACTTTGGAATATGCCGATAGCCTCACTTTGACCCGGGCGATGGAGAACAGG
>JAZNEH010000049.1:0-4996 GCA_045588515.1 Eubacteriales bacterium | reverse complement strand
CAATTCTCAAATTTCTGGCTTTAAGTTTTGTTAATCGCTTTCCGGAGTTTTTCTCTAAAATCTCCTCAAAAATACAATTAACGGGTCCTTCTTTTATGATGCTGTTTAATTTTCAAAGTCCGCTGCTTCCCTGCTCTTTTTCGCAGGTGCCCGAATATAATAACATTTTCATCGTTTTTTGTCAACAGTTTTTTTGATCTTTTTCTTTTTTATACCATTCGCACAAAAAGGACTGAAGATGTTAACCGGGATTTGCATTTTTGATGCAAATCCCGGCTAGTATATACCACATTATGCTCCCTTATTAAATTCAAGAATTCTCTCTTCTCCGTTGATCTTCACACGATACTTGCCATAGAACCCTCGGAAAGAAACCTTTCCGTTCTCATCAGCAGTGAGAGTTAATTCGATATGATATTCTTTATGGAACAGATCATACAGAGCCGTATAGGCCGGTTTGGGATTAAGATCAAAATCCAGCAAACCGCCCCGATATTGATTCTCACCGCAAGAGTAATCGCCCGGCTCTGCGTTGTAGGCATAGCCATCGGGCAGGTTCCAATAGATCGCACCTTCCATTGCAGGATGAGAAAACCAAAGACGGTAGAACATCCGTACCAATTCCGCCTGAAAAGCATAGGCTTCAGCGGTATCCTCATAGGCAGAGAAGGTAACCTCGGTGATCTGCAACGGCTTGCCCAGCTTCGCCATTTGATCCAATACTGCAAGATGGTGTTTAAGATCGTAGTCCAACTTAGCGCCCAGTTCTATCATTTCCTTGGGATAAAAGAAATGGAACTGCAGACCGATAGCATCCACACGGCAACCATTACGCAATGCGTTTTCACAGAGCATATAATAGGGGTTGCGACAGTTTGCAGGAAACTGTTTAAAACGGCTACTGAAAATACAACGGTTTGCTTCATTCGTCATTAACATATTCTTTGGGAAAAAACGAGTTACTTGATCAAAGGACCATTCAACCAGGTCCTCGGCATCATATCTCGATCAATGGAACCGCTCTGATGCAAGATTGCTTTCATAGAATATTTTTTGATATTCTCCAAAAAGCCGGCAGGCGCACTGAGGCAGCCGGGCTCATCCAATAAAAGTTCAATGCCCAGATCCATTTTCAGGAAGGTGAACCCCTGTTCCAACCGCTTTTTCAACGCATAACCCATATCGGTTCCAGTATGCTTGCCGTCTACATCGGTATCGCAATACATCCGAACTTCATCCCGGAACTTTCCGCCCAGCATCTGCCAAAGAGGAACGCCCCATGCTTTTCCGGCCAGATCCCAAAGCGCAATCTCAATCCCGGAAACGCCGCCACCTTGGCGGGAAGCGCCACCAAACTGCCGAATTCTGCGAAAAAGCTTATCCACGTTGCACGGGTTCTCCCCTACCAATCGGCTTTTCAGCATTAAAGCATAGGTTGCGCTGGAAGCATCCCGCACTTCGCCGTAGCCCACCAATCCCTGATTGGTGTAAATCTTTATCAAAGGGCAATGCTTAGGCGCTCCGTTGATTTGAGCCACCCGAATATCTGTAATCTTAAGTTCACTGGGGGAAGAACATAGATTGATCCGGTCTTCCAAACCCTCACGAATAGTACTCATTTTAAAACCCCACTTTCATTTTTTATTTCATTATAATAAAGGCTATCAGTTTAAACAACCTTCATTATGATAAAAAAGGTTTGATTTTCGAAACTGTTTGCGTTATAATCACCTTGAGGTGAGGAAGATGTTTTTTGATCGGGATGAGCTTACCGTTCGTATTTTAGACGTTGTTGCTTTAGACCAAGGCCAAACGGATACTTTAAATCAGCGGGGATACCACGCCCTTTCTTTTCGCTTAGATGCCGATACACGCCTCTCTTTCAGGGATCAAACGATTCACGCCGGAAGCGGTTCAATCGGTTATTTCCCCGCTAATCTATCCTATTGCCGTCAATCCGTTCGTGATCGAATGATCGTGATTCATTTTGATACCGATAATTATTTTTCCGGCTCCATTGAACTTTTAAATATCATCGACCCGGAACCGATCCGTCTATTATTTGAAAAGGCCTATGAGGCTTGGAGCGATAAAAAAGCAGGTTATTATTATGAAACCACAGCTTGTTTTTACAGTATTTTAGCATTGGTTCGCCAACGGACATTCAAAGCATTAAATGATGAAATTCCGAAACAGATTCAGCCTTCTTTCAATCTAATTAACGAGCATTTTACCGATCCCAAATATTTCAGCGTTGTCTTTCGAAAAACCGTTGGTTGCTCCCCCCAGCGATTACTTATATCATTGGGAAGAAAATGGCAAATAAACATAAAACCGGCAGAAGTGAAAATTTCACTTCTGCCGGTTTCAATTATTGGAACATCAATTATGCCATGCAACGGTAAAGGAAGGTTACAATCTCGCGCCCAACCGGGATTTTTTTATTAAGATTCGTTATAATCGATTTCAAAGAGATCGTTAGGGGTGCAATTTAAGAGGAAACAAATGGTTTCAATATTCTCATAGCGGATCGAGCGGGTTTCATTATTGACCATCTTATTAAAGTTTTGGTAACTCATATTTAACTGTTTATAAAGCCAATACTTAGAGTGCCCACGCTCTTTGAGCAGGTTTAAAACATTTAATTTAATCATCACACACGCCTCCATTACATAATTTTTTGATTATATAATACAAAAATCGTGTGCCCACTCTATAGACTTTTACATTAGGGAATCTTTGGAAAAGGTATCAAAAAAACGCATCATTCGATGCGTTTTTTGAATTCATTATTTTTTAATTTCTTCGGGTTCATATTCCTGCAACGGTGCGATAAAGCCCGCTTCTTCTAGAGCTTGCTCAATTACATCCAGTGTTGCAGAATCTTTGGCAGAAACGGTATGGTAATGATACCCACTGGTTACGTTTTTCAAAAGATCCGAGCGGCCGGCGGCCAGATCCTGCAGAAAATGCTGCACGTCCAGTCGAGTATGTATATCCATTTTACCACGAATAATTCCATAGGTGCGGTGGAAAACAAAAACGTCCTCGACTACCCCACCCCGATCCACAATCAGGTTCAGTTCTGTTTCTACCTCATCATCGGAATGGATCAGTTTGAAGGTTCTTTGCAGTTGCTCTTTTTGCGGAAGCATATAGCCACGGGCTAAGGGTTGGATCTCTGTTCCCGATGCACGCAATAAAGCCACGTCCTGCACAATCACCTGACGGCTGACGCCCAGTTCCTTCGCCAAAGCTGTGGCCGAAATCGGCGCATCTGCATTGGAAAGGCGTTCTAAAATTTTAACCAATCTTTCTTCGCGAATCACGTTTATTCTCCATTCATTTTACGAATAACAGTATTATATATGAAAACTTTTAAATTTTCAATCTTTGAAAAGAATTTTTACAAATAAAGGAGAATTTTGATGGATTTTTTTGAAAAAGCGGAGAAGATCAGGGCGCAAATTACAGAAGACCGACGTTTTTTTCATTCACATCCGGGAGTTGGTTTTGATCTAAAGGAAACGCTCCACTATTTAAAGGAGCAATTGTCACAATTAAATTGTACTTTTTCGCCCTGCGGGAAGGCGGGAATTAAAGTTGTTTTGGGGCAAAAGACCGGAAAAACCCTTCTTCTGAGAGCCGATATGGATGCTCTACCGATCCAAGAAGAAACCAATTTACCCTATCGCTCCAATAACGGCGCTATGCACGCCTGCGGCCACGATTTTCACACCGCCATCTTATTGGGAGTTGCCCGGTTACTGAAACCCATTGAAAATGATCTAAATGGCAGAATCATTTTAATGTTCCAGCCGGCCGAAGAGATTTTGGAAGGTGCAAAAGATATGATCAAAGGCGGGATTTTAACAGAGCCAAAGCCGGAGGCCGCCATAATGATGCACGTTATCACCGGTCGGCCAATTCCAACCGGAACGTTAATTTTGCCGGCGCCCGGACCCGGTTCAACAGCGGTTGATTACTTTGAACTCCGAGTGAAAGGGGTCGGATGCCATGGCTCTGCGCCGCACACCGGGGTTGACCCCATCACCGCCGCTTCCCACATTCTGATTGCGCTCCAGGAAATTCAGGCACGTGAATTGGGAATAAAGCAACCGGGTGTTTTGACAGTTGGTTCCTTTCAAGGGGGCAATGCGGCCAACGCCATTCCGGCAGAAGCCGTTTTAAAAGGAACTTTACGGAGTTTCAGCGATGTAACCAGAGAACTTCTAAAAAAACGCTTGGCCGAAATCAGCCATTCTATCGCAGAAGCATTTCGGGCCGAGGCCGAATTAATATTTACCGGCGGTTGCCCGGTTCTGGAAAACAACAAGGAGTTAGTGAATGAGATTGGGGAAATTTTAAAAGGTATTAATAATCTTCAAACGTTAAATGCTCAAAATGCCGGTGATGGAGTTGGTTCAGAAGATTTTGCCTATATTTCCCGGGAAATTCCCGCCATTATGTTGGTTCTGGCCGCCGGACACCCGGATGATGGGTTTCAATATCCCCAGCATCACCCGAAAGCTGATTTCGACGAAAAAATTCTTCCTTTGGGAACCTCCATCCTGGCTGAGATTGCCGTTCATTGGCTGAACCGCTAAAAAATCATATTAAATAGGATGTTTTTTTGGCATCTAAACAGAAAGAAGTTTGTTGATGATTTATTGACACGCTTGAAAAACTATGTTATAATTTTCACGTTGTTGAAAACATCCATTCCTTGCAACTGACGGACAAGTGGAGCACCACAGAGGAGTGAGGGATGCGCAGGGAATTTCCCTGCTGTTTGCCGACCGTCTGGGCGCATTTACTTGTATTAGAGTAAGTGCGCCTTTTTTGTTTTATGAAGGAGGAAAAAATGAAAAAAGTTGGAATTATTATGGGTAGCGACAGTGACCTGCCGATCATCAAAAAAGCAACCGACACCTTGGCGGCTTTAGAGATCCCCTTTGAAGTTCACGTTTATTCTGCCCACAGAACCCCCGAAGAA
>JAZNEH010000048.1:0-3345 GCA_045588515.1 Eubacteriales bacterium | reverse complement strand
CGTGTCGATTACGTTCTGCCAAGATTTTCCGTACCAAGCGCATTTGATGTTATAGGAAGCAATGGTGATGTAGTCAGAATAATCTTTTTCTTCTTCTTCAAAAAGATCCTCGTTGTTTTGTTCATCGTCTTCGGAAGGCTCTTCGTCGGAAGGTTCTTCGTCGGAAGGCTCTTCGTCGGAAGGTTCTTTGTCGGAAGGTTCTTCATCGGAAGGTTCTTCATCGGAAGGTTCTTCATCGGAAGGTTCTTCGTTGGAAGGTTCGTCTTCGTATGTAGGCGCATTGGCGGCCAGTTCTTCCATATGATCTTCCGGAGTGAGGTAATCTCCGTCTAATTCAATGTCGTTTACCGAAAGTTCAGTGCTGATGCTGGCGCACCCGGAAAAGCAACTCAATACCATTACCAGGGCTAATGCAATCGTTAAAATACGCAAAATCGGTTCTTTCATCATAATATCTCCTTCAGGGTGAAAAAAATAATCTAAATGTGCATTTTAATTTTACAATGTTTCTATAATAATGTCAAGAAAAATCCCACACATTTACTAAAAAATGTGTGGGATTTGATGGTAGTGAATTAGTCTTTGAATTTCAGGTAAGTATAGATCATATTATGGTCGCTCCACTCGGTGCGGCTCACTAAGATGCCCACTTGGGTATCTTCTTCCATATAGTAATCCCAGTCGGTGGAAACAATGATATTATCGATGGGGGATTTGGAGGCTTTGCCTTCGGGGTGGGTGTTGCGGTAGGAAAGGAAAGTATCCCCGCCGTTCAGAGGGATGAAATCCTTGGCGCTGAAAATAGGAATAAAAGCTTTGGCGGTGCAGTTCATATCGCCGGTAATAATAACGTTTTTATCGCCCATTTTTCGTATCATTTTGATTATTTCTGCCATCTGTGCGCCGGTTTTTTCAGCGCCGCCCAGACAAAGGTGGGTGTTATAGAAATGGATGGTCTTACCGTCCATATCAATCACAGAGCGGGAGAAGGAACGTTCCTCACCGTCTTGGGTTTCAAATTTGGTTACGGTATGTTCTTTGATGGGATATTTGCTCATAACGGCGGTGCCGTAATTTTCAATATAAGCTGGGGTAAATTTATAGTATTCATAACCGGCCTTTTCGGCAATCACCTTTAATTGGTCTTCTTGGCCGGAGCGGGTGTTCATACAGTCCACTTCCTGCAAGCCCACGATCGCGGCCCCGCACTCTTTCAGTTCGGCGGCAATGCCATCGTATTCTTCTGCCTTCCCTTTTTGGAAGATCTGAACGTTATAAGAGGCCACAACAAAATGTTCGGAATAATCCTTTTCGGTATCATCAAAGAGATCGGAAAAATCCTCGTCTTCGTCTTCTTTTTCATCGGCGGGTTCGCCGCCCTCATCGTTGGAAGGATCTTCTTCTTTTTCATCGTCTGCCGGTTTTTCATCGTCGTCATTGTCGGCAGGTTTCTTACTGTCGTCGGGTTCCACAACGGTGATTTTATCGTCGTCAACAACGGCAGGGGTATCGTTTTCCACATCCTGATCGGTCACGGTGTTGGTGCCGCTGATTTCTTCGTCGAGAACGGCTTCTTCCTCTTTGGGCGTGTTGCCGCAACCGGCGAAGCAACAAACGAGCATGGCCAAGGCAACCAATAAAGTTAAAATTCTCAAATGCGTTTTTTTCATGGTTTTAATCTCCTTTTTATCTTATTTGAGTTTCACATAGGTATAGATCATATTATGATCGCTGCAATTGGCATAGTTCACGATGATGCCGCATTTATTGGCGGTCTCCCAATAATAATCCAGGGTTTTGGAAACGATGATATTATCAATGGGCGTTTTGGGCTGATCGCCCTGAGGATAGGTATATTTCCAGGTTTCATAAGTATCGCCGCCGTTGAGGGCGATGAGCTTTTCGGCGTTTACCACGTTGATGATCTTATCGGGCTTAATATTCAGATCGCCGGTGAGCAGGGCGTATTCATCTTGCTCCATCCGTGCGGTGATCTCAGCCAGTTGTTTGGCTTGCTCCTGCTTCTTTCCTAAGCAGAGGTGCGTGTTATAAAAAGCCAAGGTCTTTTCGCCGATCTTGATTTCGTGGCGTTCGTAATTGCGCTTTTCTTCGGGATTACATTCGAAGAATATATGTTCGCTGTTTTCCAAAGGATAACGGCTCACCACGCCGTGGCCGTATTGGCCCCCTTGGAATTTTTCCAGGGTGGGGGCAAAATACCAATAGTCATAGCCTAGTTTTTCAGCCAGCATCTTCACTTGATTGCCGGCTCCGCTCCGCTGGGTGTTCACATCGATCTCCTGTAGGCCGATGATATCGGGATCCACTTTCTGAATCTCGGCGGTGATGGCATCCCAATCTTTGCTGTAGGTGAAGCAGTTCACGTTATAAGAGGCAACGGTGATATAATCTTTTTGATAGGTTTCCAAGGTTTCTGCGCTAAGTTCCTCATTGCTGTAAACGGCTTTCAGAGCCGGTTCTTCCTTGGGTTTGCAAGCGGCAAGGCCGGTGAGTAGAAGGGCTAAAATGCAAAGAAAAGCAATCTTCTTCATCATTCAAATTCCTTAAAAAGTTAATTGACTGTAAGCCATATTATGGTCGCTCCACTCGGTGCGGCTCACTTTCAGAGGATTTTCTGCATCGAAGGTGATCTGATTGGAAACGATAATATTATCAATGGGGGATCGGGAGTTATCGCCGGCGGGGTAGGTGGCAAATGTTTGGGAAAAATTCTTTCCGCCGTTCAAGGCTGTGAATTTTTCGGTATCGATGGCCTCTATAAGTTGATAGGGTTGGGCATTCATATCGCCAACCACAATGGCATATTTATCTTTCTCCGCCTGCTCCATAATCTCACCTAATTGGGCTGCTTGGGTGGCTCTGGTTTTATCCACGCAAAGATGGGTGTTATAAAAGACTAGGGTCTTGCGTCCCACCTTGATCTCAGCCCGATCGTAGGAGCGTACTTCTCCGTATTGGGCCTCAAACATCGTGGTATCCACCTTGGTGATGGGATATTTGCTCACGATCCCGTGGCCGTAGCCGGCATCCTCCAGCGAAACGCCGAAATAGTAATATTCATAGCCCAACTCCTTGGCGATCTGCTCCATCTGCTCATCGTAGCAGATCGACGTTTCGGTGTGGCCGGTTACTTCTTGAAAACCGATGATCTCTGCACCCACGGAGAGGATCTCCTTGGCGATCTCCTCGTATTGAGTACCTTTAACAAACCGTTTCACGTTATAGGTGGCAACCACCACTTCTTGCGGTTTGTTGCACCCGGAAAAGCAGGTGAGTAACGTTAACAATGCAACAAAAAATGCAATTTTCTTCATATGTCATTCT
>JAZNEH010000047.1:0-1885 GCA_045588515.1 Eubacteriales bacterium | reverse complement strand
GATGGTGAAACTGTGGTACCGATGGTTTCCTCTATGGATCATAAACGGGCCGGCGATCACGATACCGGATTAAACACTGGCGGAATGGGAACCATTGCACCCAACCCCTATTATACCAAAGAGATCGCTGATCTTTGTATGAAAACCATCTTTTTGCCCACGATCCGGGCGATGAAGGCTGAGGGCCGCATGTTCAAAGGTTGCCTTTATTTCGGCTTAATGCTGACTCCCAAAGGCCCCAAAGTGATTGAATATAACTGCCGGTTCGGTGATCCGGAAACCCAAGTAGTTCTTCCCCTTTTGGAAAGCGATCTCCTAACAGTGATGCAAGCCACAACCAACGGTACTCTGGCCGAAACCGAAGTGCGTTTCAGCGAAAAATATGCCGCTTGCGTGATTATGGCATCAAAAGGATACCCGGTTCAATATGAAAAAGGTTATGAGATCAGCATCCCTGCTGAAACCGAGCCACACGTTTATGTAGCCGGCGCTTCTTGCAAGGACGGAAAACTGCTAACCAACGGCGGCCGTGTTTTGGGCGTCACTGCCGTTGCGGATCATTTAAAATCCGCCATTGATGCTTCCTATCAATTGGTAAATACCATTCATTTCGATAACGCCTTTTATCGCAACGATATCGGCACCAAAGCATTAAAAGCCACGGAGGAATAAAAATAATGGTTTATAGAGTATTTGTTGAAAAGAAAAAAGACTTGGCCAATGAAGCCAAGGCTTTACTTTCTGATGTTCGAACTTTTTTAGGCATTAAAAATTTGGAAGATGTTCGCATTATTAACCGCTACGATGCCGAAAATATCAGTGAAGAATTATTTGAATATGCCAAGAAAACGGTATTTTCTGAACCCCAATTAGATACCGTTTCAGAAACGGCTGAACTTGGAAATGCCGTTGTTTTCGCCGTTGAATTTTTGCCGGGCCAGTTCGATCAGCGGGCAGATTCTGCCGCCCAATGTATCCAGATCATCTCCCAAGGCGATCGCCCCACTGTTCGCACAGCAAAAGTATATGCCCTCTATGGAAATCTGAGCGATGCAGAAATTGCTGAGATCAAAAAATATGTAATCAACCCCGTTGAATCCCGGGAAGCCACTTTAGAAAAGCCCCAGACCCTGGAAATCGATTATACAGTTCCCACAGAAGTGAAAACTTTGGATGGATTTATCGAACTGGACCGGGAAGGCTTAGAAAAAATGGTGAGCGACTACGGTTTAGCAATGGATGCTGATGATGTGGCTTTCTGCCAAAATTATTTCCGTTCTGAAAAACGGGATCCCACCATTACTGAACTGCGTATGATTGATACTTACTGGTCCGACCATTGCCGCCACACCACCTTCTTAACGGTGATCGACGATGTTACCTTTGAAGATGCTTTGCTTCAAGATGCCTACAACGAATATCTCGCCACCCGACAGGAGATCGGTTCCAAAAAGCCCATCTGCCTGATGGATCTGGCTACTGTGGCTGTGAAATACCTAAAGAAGAACGGTAAACTGGATAAATTGGATGAATCTGAAGAAATCAATGCTTGTACCGTTAAAATCGAAGTGGAAGTTGACGGCGTAAAAGAACCTTGGCTTCTGCTTTTCAAGAATGAAACCCATAACCATCCTACGGAAATCGAACCCTTTGGCGGTGCCGCAACTTGCATTGGCGGTGCAATCCGTGATCCCCTTTCCGGCCGTGCTTACGTTTACGGAGCAATGCGGGTCACCGGTGCAGCGGATCCTTTGAAGCCTGTTAAAGAAACCATTGAAGGCAAACTGCCCCAAAGAAAAATTGTTACTACGGCAGCCGCCGGCTATTCTTCCTACGGCAATCAAATTGGTTTAGCAACCGGCATTGTAGATGAACTCTATCATCC
>JAZNEH010000046.1:0-12355 GCA_045588515.1 Eubacteriales bacterium | reverse complement strand
TCACGCAGTATGCGTGTATATCATCAACAACGGCCAAAGCCGTTGTTGTATCTCATCACGCCGAAGGTGTGGATCACATTAACTGCCGTTTTGTTTTAAAAAAGACCTTGATGAATTTCATCAAGGTCTTTTTTTGAAGTTTTATGAATGGGCCGGATCTTTAAAGGCCATCAAGATACTGCGGCGGGTGAAATCTTGGGTGGGCGCAAAGAATTGTTCCGGCAGGACGGAAACTTTTTGGCTCCACTTTGCATTGCGGGGGATCAGATGTTCTTTTTTGCAGTATTCCATAGCAGTGGCATAGGGATGCAGGGGTTTGCGGTTTTTGAGCATCCGCTCCCGCCGTTCATCTACAGCGATCTCCTTGGGCGCTAGCAACATTGCCAGTTCGCCCCAGTTCATCGGAGCATCGGGGCGAAGGGTGTTATCTGAAAAGACAATGGCGTGGGTTTGAATCAAGGCGCAGGCTTTTTCAAATAACGCATCTTCTTTCCCCAGATCTTTGAAGGGGGAGTAGGTTAAAAGTTCCTTGACTGTAACCACCCGGTAGCCGTGTTCTTTTAAAAGTTTCAGTTGCTGTTCCAGCCCAACGGCAACAGGGGTTCGTTTTGCCATATTATAGCCGTCTTTTTGGAAAATGATCTGGCCGCAGAAAAAGTCCGGGTTATTAGCAAGGGCTTTTTCAATGGGGCGCACCATTGCCCGCACTTCCGCCTCAAAAGCGGCAGACTCGGGCAAGGTGGAAGGGAGCCAGCCGGCCCCATCGAAAGAGGCCGCCATATAGGCATAGCCCATCTGGTCGTAAACGTCGTAGGAGGTGAAACAGCGGTCAATCTTATCCACATAATGGGCCGGCCGTGACATCACCATTTCATAATGGTATTTTTCCTTCATCAGCCGATGTAAAGCATCGATATCTTCGAAGGCATCGTGGTAATTTCCAAGGTAGGTACGCTTGCCGTAAACAAAGGGCTTTTTGCCGAAAATGATATGCCGATAGCCATGGTTGGTGATCTGGTGGCCGCCGTCGATCATCCGGTGGATCAAGCGCTCTTGGCGCAGTGCGCCGCCGTTTTCGTCGGCGTTGATATCGGGATAATGATCATAGCGAATTCCGCCCCAAGCGGCAGAACCCAGCGCCCCTGCCTCATCGGGATAGTTTTCTTTTGTGTCCCCGATCACATCAAAGGTGCCGTGAGCATCGTATTTTTCCAGGGTATCCAGTAATACGTCGGTTAAGCATTTGCCTTCGAAAAGATCAGGGGAGCATGGCATATTCATAGGGCCGTCATCAAAGGTCATTGCGCAAACCCGCTCGTTGGTTTTGATCTGTTCAATGCGGCGGGTATACCGCACATAATGTTTGGCAGGCGGATCAATGATGCCTTTCAACATTTTTTTACCTTTTTTACCAATCTTTACGATAAGTGACATCTTGTTTCTCCTTTTTTATGAACCAATCTTCCATCAGACACTTGGCCGCAAATAAAAACCACCGCATATAATGGAGAATAGAACTTCGTTTTTTGCGCAGACGCACCCATTGGCTTTGGGCGGTGCAGAAATGGGGGCTGTTACGGCCGCATACCTCTTGGCCGCCCCGGGCCAGTTCATCGATCGAAGATAGAATGGTATACCCATTGCCGATCTCCCGGAGGGTATGGGCATCGCTTCCGCCGAAGATGGGCAGTGCATAACGCTTTGCAAAGGCCATGGCTTGCCGGTTGGCCGCTTTATTTTTGCGGCAGGCCCGGGCGTTAAAAACCTCCACGCCGTCTAATAATGGCGCAATCTTCTCGATTTGTTCCCGATAGCGAAGATGCTCATAGGGATGGGCCAGAATAGCAAGGCCACCCTGCGCGTGGATCTGGCGGATCAGTTGTTCAATGGGCGCAGGCTCCACTGCATTTTTTAGATTGATCCCCAAAAGATGCCCATAGGGGGTGGAAAATTCGCAACCCCGTAGCAGAATAAAATCATCGGGGATGGGCCCATCGTAAAAATGGTCGTGATCGCAGATGGCGATGCCGTCTAACCCCGCCTTTTTGGCGGCGTTGATTAGATCTTCCGGTGCGGTGCGGCAATCGTGGGAGCCGGCAGAATGAATATGGATATCAATCTTCATCGTTGGCATAAACTCTTTCTCAGATAATTCAAAAACGGCCGCCAATCGTTCCGGGCAAATAAGGCTTCCCGGGCACGGAAGGTGTCCAAAACTCCTGAAAGGGCTATTTTGAAATGCCCTTTGCTGAGATGCTTTAGGATACTGAGGGTGTCGTTGAGCAAAAAGCGCATCCGGCACGCCCTTTGATAATGGCCGGGCCGGTAGGCAACCGGCTCGCCGCAGGCGGCGCATACATAATCATAGGTAAAGGTACTGCCGCAACATTCTGTCATAGGGAAACTTCCCCAGATCCGGGGATTTACTTCCAAAATGGCATCCCCCTTGAACTCCACCATTGCCATCCCGATAAATCCGAAAGAGGAAAGCAGGGCATAGGCATCCGCAATCAATTTTTCATCATAAAAACTCTCGCAACAGGTGGAAGGGCCGCCGGCGATGGGATATTCCCGAATCCGTTTATGGCAAACAGCGTTGATCAATTGGCCGTCTTTGCCGATCAAAAGACAAGCGCCCTTGCCCTGCCCTTCTATTTTTTGCTGGATCAACGGGGCAGGGTCGTATTGTTTCATTTTTTCCAAAATAGCGGCGCATTGCTCCCGGTTATGGGCCACAGCATAACGCTCCCCGGCGCTCAGACCGAATTTTTCCCCGCAATGGGGTTTCACAACAACGGGATATTCATCGGGCAAGCCGGCATACTGCTTCGGCACGCATAGCCCCAGTTCTTCCGCCCGCTGATGCACACATTCTTTATCGTTGAGGGCGTCTAAAACGGCGGGCTCTGCAATCAAAAAATCGCAGAAAGGGGAAAAAGCGTTGGCGAAACGGCTCACGGTATTAAGCGTTACTGCCCCGATGCAAAGCAAGGCAGGGTGCTCATATTGCTGAATTAAAGCCAAGAGCCGATCCTTATATTCCGGGTCGTTGACGCTTCCTTCTAAAAAATAATGGCGATCCATATACCGGGAAGAAAAAGCGGGCACATCTCCGTCGCTCTCCCTTTGGGTTTGGGTTCCAATCACCCGAAAACCGGCTTTTCCCAGCGCCCGGATTGCGGCGATGCTCATTCGGTATTTGCAATCGGTAACAATAACCGTTTTCATCATTTAGTGTTCCATCTTTCCATAAAATAAAAGCGATATCATTATAACAAAGGCCATTTTCTTTGTCAATATACGCCCGCCCGGCTCCAAGGCAATGCGGGCCACACTCTAATCAGTGGTCTGCGGCAACCCTTTGGCTCCTTTCCGTTTGACTTTAGGGGTGGCTTCTGTTAAAATAGAGAAAAAACAGCAGGAGCAACAGAAAATGTTTGATTATCATATGCATAGCCGGGTTTCTTACGATGGGGATGCAGATCCGAAAGAAATGGTGCAAGCGGCGGTGCGGGCCGGATTAAAAGAGATCTGTTTCACCGACCATCTGGACTACGGCCCCTCTTGGGACGGCGTTACCAAACTGACCTTTGAAACCGCCGATTATAATGCCAACTATGATGGCTTGACCGCCCCCCAGGGGCTTTTGATCCGCCGGGGCTTTGAATTCGGGATGACCCCCGATAACCAAGAAGATCTAAAGCGGGATCTGGCCCGCCGGCCCTTTGATTTCGTCATCGGTTCGGTGCATTTTGTGGATGGATTCGATCCCTATTTCGAGCCCTTTTGGCAAAATCAATCGGCGGAAACGGCCTGCAAGCGCTATTTGGAAACCACGTTGGAATGTGTGAGGGCCCATAGTGATTTCGACGTGTTGGGGCATCTGACCTATATTTCCAAATGCGCCGCCAACCCCAATCCGCCCATTCAATATGAGGATTTTCCCGATCTGATCGATGAGATCCTGAAAACCCTGGTTAAAAAGGGCAAGGGGATGGAGATCAATACCAGCGGGCTGGATAGCCGTGGGGTGTTCCTGCCGGATGAAATCATGCTCCGCCGCTTTAAAGAGTTCGGCGGCAAGATCATCACTGTGGGCTCCGATGCCCATACCCCCGATCGGGTAGGGCAGCATATTGAAAAGGCTCTTTTGCTGGCAAAAGAACTTTTCGGCGGGGTCTATACCTTCGTAGAACGGAAACCGATTTTTCATCAATTATAAAAATGGCAGAAAGAGGCCAATGCTTCTTTCTGCTATTTTTGTTGACAAGATGCTGTTTTTATGATAGTATATGATCGATTTACTAAGCGGAGAAAGGAGTTGGTTTTGTGGATCCGCTTCCCCGAAGTAGCCTGAAGGATGCTGCTTTGTTGCCTTTGGAATATCAAAAATGTGGTTGGATCCGGTGTTTTCGCCGTGCTTGCCGAAAATAGGCAGGAATGATTTGAATTGATTCACACATTTGATTATTTTGGAGGTATTTTAAAAAACATATATGTTTCAACAATTATTAGTACAACTTATTCTTATTCTGGTAAATGCGTTCTTCGCCGCAACGGAGATCGCTTTGATTTCATTAAATGAAAAGAAGCTGAAGGCCCGGGCAGAGGATGGCGATAAGAAGGCCACCAAAATGCTCAAAATGATCGAAGAGCCCACCCGCTTTCTTTCTACCATCCAGATCGGGATCACTTTGGCAGGCTTTTTAGGCTCCGCTTTTGCGGCCGATAACTTTGCCGAACGGCTTTCCGCCTTTGCAGTGGCTAAGTTCCATATTCCCGCCGCTCAGGTGGGGCTGATTAATACCGTTTCGGTTATCGTGATCACCCTGATCCTTTCCTTCTTTACGCTGGTTTTGGGCGAATTGGTGCCCAAGCGGATCGCTATGAAGCATAAGGAAAAACTGGCCGATGCAGTCTGTGGCTCCATTTCCGGCCTGGCCTTCGTTCTAACCCCGATCATCTGGCTGTTAACGATTTCTACCAACTGTGTTCTGCGGCTTTTTGGGATCGATCCCCATGAAAAAGAGGATCCTGTTTCCGAAGAGGATATCGTATTGATGCTGGATGCGGGCGCCGATGAAGGAAGCCTGAATGAGAATGATATCGAATATATTAAAAACGTATTTAAACTAGACGGGATGACCGCCGAAGACGTAATGACTCCCCGCCGCTCTATGGTGATGGTATCCAAGGACGCCGCTTATGAAGAAATTCTTGAAACCATCGAGCGGGAGGGCTATTCCCGGATCCCTGTGTTCGGGGAAACCAGCGATCAGATCGTTGGGATCCTGCATAGCCGGGATTTCCTGTTGCAACATCGCCGGGAGGGCTTTAAACTGGAGGACGCTATGTTCCAGCCTACCTTCGTGCCCGAAGCCGCCCATCTTGACGTATTGTTCAAGGATATGCAAAAGGAACATAATCATATCGTTGTGATCGTGAATGAATATGGCGAAACTGCCGGTATCGTAACGATGGAAGATATTCTGGAAGAGATCGTGGGCGAGATCTGGGATGAATGTGATGAAGCCATTGAAGATTTCACCAAGATCGGCGAAGATACTTATAAAGTTCTTTGCTCCGCCAATATCGAAGATTTTCTGGAATTCTTTGAGCAAGAGCCCGAAGAAGAAACAGAAGCCACCACCGTTAACGGCTGGCTGATCGAGTTGATCGGCAGTATCCCCGAACAGGGACAAAAGGTGGAATACCAAAATCTGGAGATTTTGGTCACCAAGGCCGACGACCTGATGGCCCACGAAGTGAAAGTGACCGTTCACGAAAAACTCACCGACGAAGAAGAGGAAGACTAAAAAACGGAAGATGCATCAGCATCTTCCGTTTCAGGCTGTCAAAAAAGGCACCGAACGCAGGAAAAGAGAAGAATATATGCTCTCCAGAAGCGCCCCTTGCCTAAAGTGAGAGGGCCGCACGTAGCGTAGCGAGGGGATAGTTTAAAGGAAAAAATGCGGCAAAAGCCGCATTTTCATTGAATTTTTCCTGCTTTCCGTCAACTCTCCCTCTCGTAGTACCTCTGTACAACTTCGGGTCGAGTTGACAAAATCGGCACTCTTTTTTGTTCGCCTCCCAGCGTGTCAAAAAATAAAAACCAGTTTTTTGACACGCTGAAACGGAAGATGCATCAGCATCTTCCGTTAATTTTTTCCACTAAAGCAGGAACTTCACCCAAATGGCGGATCACGTAATCTACCGTTCCTTCCGGGGGCAAGGGGGTATCGCCGGGGGCGTAATAGCAACGCAGGAGCCCGGCGTTGGTTCCGCCCAGCATATCGCTGGAAAGGGAATCCCCAATTATGATGCCTTCTTCGGGCTTTGCGCCGGTCTTTTCAAAAAATACCTCAAAAAAGCGGGGGTCCGGCTTTTCAAATCCGATCTCCTCGGAGATAAAAATGCCATCTAATAATTGATCCAATCCGCTTTTAGCCAGTTTCCGTTCCTGGGCCAGAGCGGTGCCGTTGGTGGCGGCATATTGGGGCATCCGCCCTTTGAAATAGCGCACCGCTTCTTCGCCGCCGGGCATAAAAAAGGCGGCGTCGCCCAGGTGGTATTGATAAAGTTCGTTAAAGCGGGGAGCGTTTTCCACCGGCAAGCCTTCCTCTTTGAAAAAAGTTTCAAAACGGCCGATCAAAATCTCCGGCTTGGTCATTTCGCCTCGCTCCAATTTTTGCCAATAGGCGTGGTTGATGGAGGAATAGCGGGCCAGCATTTCATCGGTGCAGAGGCCCATCTGCATCAAAGCAAAGCATTTGCGGATGCCGTAGTTTTCGGCGGCTTTAAAGTCCAGTAAGGTGCCGTCGATATCCCAAAGTAAGTAACGGATCATAAGTATTATTGCGGGGAAAACTCTTTTATAAAAGAGTTTTCCCCGGAACCCCCTTCAGAAAATTTTCATAGAAAGTTTTTGGCGGATTTTTAAGGGGGCTTTTTTCAAAAAGGCCTCTTAAATGGGGTTTGGGGCAAGGCCCCAAAAAAAGAGCCTGCGAAGGGTCGCCCTTGCAGACTCTTTTAAATTGGTTAGTTATTTTCGGCTTCTTTTTGAGCCTTTTCCATATCCAGCAAAGCATCCTTGCGGGAGAGGTTATAACGGCCCTTGGAGTCGATCTCCATAAACTTAACCCAGATCTCGTCGCCTTCGCTGAGCAGGTCTTCCACCTTCTCAACCCGCTTGGTATCCAACTTGGAGATATGAACCAAGCCTTCTTTGCCGGGGGCGAATTCAACGAACGCACCGAACTCCATCAGCTTCACAACAGTTGCACGGTAGATCTGGCCAACTTCGGGCTCGAACACGATGCCCTTGATGATCTCCAGCGCTTTGTTGGAGGATGCGGGGTTGTCAGCGGCGATGAATACGGATCCGTCGTCTTCAATATCGATCTTAGCGCCGGTATCGGCAACGATCTTCTGGATCACCTTACCGCCGGAACCGATCACTTCACGGATCTTATCGGGGTTGATCTTCAAGGTAATGATCTTGGGCGCCCAATCCTTCACATCGGCTCTGGGAGCGGCGATGGCGGGAGCGATCACGTTATCCAAGATATGATAACGGGCATCCCGGGTCTTTTCCAAAGCTTCTTTGATGATGGCTTCGGTCAGGCCGTCTACCTTAATATCCATCTGGATGGCGGTGATCCCCTTCTTGGTACCGGCCACCTTAAAGTCCATATCGCCGAAGAAGTCTTCGATGCCTTGGATATCCACCATCGTTACGAACGTATCATCGGGGCGGGTGATCAAACCGCAGGAAATACCGGCAACAGGAGCGGTGATGGGAACACCGGCATCCATCAAAGCCAGGGTAGAACCGCAGATGGCGCCCTGAGAGGTGGAACCGTTGGAGGTTAATACGTCAGACACCAGACGAATGGTGTAGGGGAATACGTCTTTATCGGGAATTACAGGCTCCAGAGCACGCTCAGCCAGAGCACCGTGGCCGATCTCACGACGGCCGGGGCTGCGGGAGGGCTTCGCTTCGCCAACGGTGAAACCGGGCATATTGTAGTGATGGATATAGCGCTTAGATTCAACGTTATCCAACCCGTCCAGCAACTGTTCTTCGCTGATCATCCCCAGGGTGCAAACGGTCAGAACCTGGGTCTTGCCACGGGCAAACAGGCCGCAACCGTGAACCTTCGGCAGAAGGTCTACTTCGCCCCAGAGAGGACGCATATCATTCAGGCCACGATCGTCTACACGCTTGCCTTCTTCGCTGATCCAGTTCCGTACAATGTACTTCTGCAGTTTATAAAGGCAATCGTCGATCAGGCGGGCTTCTTCGCCCAACTCTTCATCGAAATGATCGTGCACTTTCGTATAGAGATCTTTAATATTCTGATCCCGGGCAATCTTATCGGCGGTATGCAAAGCGGCTTTGGTATCCTCTTCGGCATAGGCCTTGATCTTTTCAAAGAGTTCTGCGGGAACTTCATAGGAATCAAAGGTGAATTTCTCGCGGCCGATTTCAGCAACGATCGAGTTGATGAATTCAATGATTTCAGCATTGGCTTTATGGCCGGCCATAATGGCTTCCAGCATCTTGGCTTCGGGCACTTCTTTAGCGCCGGCTTCGATCATAGTAACCTTCTTAGCGGTGGAAGCAACGGTAACAGCCATTTCGGAGCGTTCACGCTGTTCTTCGGTGGGGTTCATCACGATTTCGCCATCTACCAAGCCAACGGAAACACCGCTGATGGGGCCGGCAAAGGGAATATCGGAAATGGAAAGGGCAATGGAAGCGCCGATCATACCCACGATTTCGGGGATGCAATCGTTATCCACAGCCAGAATCGTCAGGTTCACGTTTACATCGTTACGCATATCCTTGGGGAACAAGGGGCGGATGGACCGGTCGATCACCCGGGAACTGAGGATGGCCTTTTCAGAGGGGCGGCCTTCCCGTTTCAGGAACCCGCCGGGGATTTTACCGGCGGCATACATTCTTTCTTCAAAGTCCACGGAAAGGGGGAAGAAATCGATGCCGTCACGGGGTTGAGCAGAAGCGGTGGCAGTAGCCAGAATAACGGTTTCACCGTAGCGCACCAAAGCGCTGCCGTTGGCCAACTGCGCAAACTTGCCGGTTTCAACCACCAAGGGTCTGCCGGCGAATTCGGTTTTGAAAATCTTATGGTTTTCGTACATTTCTTGTTTCTCCTTCTAAATGTTTTTTCCATTTAAAGGCAGCAGAATTTAGCACTTAAACAGGGGCTTCTTCCAGCAGGAGCCACTGTTTAACTGCTAAAGGCCTGCCGCTCCAAAATGGGAAAGAGGCCGAAGAAAGATTTTGGAAACCTTTCTTCAGCCTGCTTTTGATTACTTTCTGATGTTCAGCTTTTCGATGATGGCACGATAACGATTGATATCGGTTTTGGTTAAATAACCCAACAGATTTCTTCTGTTACCAACCATCTTCAGCAAACCGCGGCGAGAATGATGATCGTTGGGGTTCTTTTTCAGATGCTCGGTCAGCTCGTTGATGCGGGCAGTCAGAATAGCGATCTGAACTTCAGGAGAACCGGTATCGTTCTCATGCAATTTGTTTGCTTCGATTACAGAATTCTTGGTTTCTTTCTTCAGCATAGTCGTTTTCACCTTTCATTATTATTTGCTCCGGCCATAGCTGGGGAACCGCTCGGTGAATGGCGTATTCCTAAGCCTTGGTCATAACGCTCAAATATTATACACCATGTTTTCCGAAAAGTAAATACCTTTTTTATTTTTCTTGAAAACTTGCAATTTGCTATCTATATTAGTATAATAATAGCGTATAACTTTATTCAAATGTAGAAGGAAATAAGAGATGAAGCGAAAAACGCTGATGACATTCATATTGGCGGCGATCTTGCTCCTTTGTTCCTCTTGCTCGGTGTTCACCGGGGAACTTTCGGGGATGTTAACGCCGCCGGCTTTGAGCACCAGCCGTCAGGCCCTTACCAAAACCCTGAAAACGGTTTTGGGGGATTATGAATTGGTTTATCCCCAGTCCGGTTCCTATCGAACGGGGATCATCCCGGTGGATCTAAACGGCGATCAGAACACAGAAGCCGTTTGCTTTTATAAGGCCTCCGGCGGTTTGGGATTTCTGGCCTTGGAAAACCGAGAAGGAGCCTGGCAGATTCTGGGCCGGGGCAAAAGCGATGCTGCCTCTATCAGCCGGGTAGCCTTCGGGGATCTGGATGGGGATGGCTTATCGGAATTGATCGTTGGTTGGCAATATCTTTCCGATAGCGATAGCAGTTATGAAGTTTATGCCTTGAAGCAGGGCGAGGCTGAGAGTAAATATACCGGCCTTTTCACCCAATTAACCTTATTAGACGGGGAAGACCGCAGTTACTTGGTGGTGTTGAATCGGAATTCTGCCACTAAATCTGTCACCGCCGCTTTGGTGGGAAAAACGGAAAAGGAGATCGGCCTGATCAATACTGTAACGATGGTGAGCCGCTCCACTTCCTATTTAAGTATTCTGCCCGGCAAAACCACAGAAGGGCTGCCGGCGGTTTATATCGATGAGCAATTGGAAGAAGGCCTTTTTGCAACAGAGGTTCTGGCAATCAATGAGCAAGGCCGGCTCACCAACGAATTGCTGGCGCAGCCCAATGTAACAACCTGGCGCAGAAACGGCGTAACCTGCCAGGATGTGAACGGGGATGGGATCCCCGAAGTGCCCGGGGAAATGGCCTTGCCGGCCTATCATCGCAACGGCTTGCCGGAAAATCTTTATTTGGTGCAATGGAGCCGGTTCGATGGGCGAACCCTTTATGCAGATTCTTATTCTTTTGTGGATGCCAATGAAAAATTCACAGTTGCTTGGGCGGCGGATTGGTTCGGCCGGGTTACCGTTGAACGTTCCCTGGATGCAGACCGCTCCTTTGTTTTTAAGGATATGGATTCCGGCGAACTCTTTTTCACCATCCGGGTCTATGGAACCGGGGAGTATTCCTCGGAACTGGGGAACGAAGGATGGCGCCGGCTTTATACGGATAGCGATCATATCTATGTGGTGCAATGTCAGCCGGAAAATTCGTTAGGCATTGACTATTTGCAGGTTTTTGGATTATTTGACGTGATAACTTGATACTGGGAGAGAATAGAGATGAAAAAAGTACTGGTTCTGGAAGATGAAACCGCCATCCGGGAATGTGTGGTTTTAAATTTGCGGCGGGCCGGCTATGAAACGCTGGAAGCCGCCACCGGCGAAGATGCGTTGCAGTTATTTGATCAAAATAGCGATATTGATGTAGCTGTTTTGGATGTAATGCTCCCGGGGATCGATGGCTTGGAAGTTTGCAAAACCATTCGGGCATCCAATCAAAAAGTGGGGATCATTATGCTCACCGCCAAGGCTCAGGAAAACGATAAGATCGCTGGCCTGATGAACGGGGCGGATGATTATGTGGCAAAACCCTTTTCCCCCTTGGAACTGGTGGTGCGGGTGGATGGCCTCTATCGTCGGGTGCAGATGATGAAGGGGATCACGCAGGAAAACAGCGATGAACTGAAAGACGGCCCCTTTGTTTTGAATCATAAAAGCCGGCGCTTGGAGAAAAACGGCCAAAAGATTGATGTTACCCAAGTGGAATTCCAACTAGTGCGCCACTTTTTAGAAAATACGGGGAAGGCTTTCTCCCGGGAGGAGATCTTTAAAACCGTTTGGGGCGATAGTTTTGGGGGCGATCGGCATAAGATCGTAGACGTTAATATCCGCCGCTTGAGAATGAAGATCGAAGATGATCCTTCCAAGCCGGTTTACGTGCAAACCGTTTGGGGCTACGGCTATCGCTGGGGCAATGAATGATGAAAGCAAAACTGCAAAAACTATGGAATAACATAAAACAGTTGGCCCTGCAGGCTCGGGATCAGATCTTGAAATGGATTCACGTGATCCGAACCTATGTTTATACCGGTATCACCCGGCGTTGGTTGATTAATATTTTCGGCGTAACGCTGGTGGTTGTGATTCTGGCATTGGCGATCGTGGGCGCTTTGATTAAGAATTTCTACTATTCCGACTGTATCGGCACCCTCACCGCCAGCGGGGAGTATATGACGAAATACTTTGAACGGTATATTTATCCCCAGTATAAAGATGTGAATGCCGGGCTGATGGCGATGGTGCAGGATTTCGAAGATAAGAGCATTATGGAGATGCAGGTGATGACGGTGAACGGAAGTTCCGTTTATTCCTCCACCGGCTTTGAGATCACCGAAGTGAACGAAACCCCGGATCTGATTCAAGCCCGCAACGGAAAATCAGCCAACTGGATCGGGTTCCACGCCCTCTCCGATGAGCGGGTAGTGAGCGTTTCCCAACCTCTTTATACCGACGAAGGGA
>JAZNEH010000045.1:0-4979 GCA_045588515.1 Eubacteriales bacterium | reverse complement strand
GTTGGTTGGGAAACCCCCGGAGTGTCCACCACGGGGTGGGTTGTTATTTAATATACGGTGACGGTGCCGTCTTCGGCGATATCCACTTTACCGCCGGTTTGAACCGCCTTTAAAAATTCATCGCCCAATTGGTCGATGGCGATCACCGGGCTATTTTCCCAGATCTTTGCCAAAACGATGCCGCTGGCGGCCAAGCTATCGATATGTTCGCTGAAAAGGAACGCCGCCGGGTTGATCCCCATAGCGCAAACGGTTTGGATCACCAAGCCGCCGGTGGTGGAACCGATGGTGATGGGCAGGCAAAGGGCCTTGCCTGTTATATTCAGACCGAAGATATCGGCATTATTCTGATCGGAAACGATCACTTCTTTTGCATTATTCAATGCGCTTTTCTGGAAGGTTGCCAAGGTATTAACGCCCTGGCGGGAAACAACGGCTTCGCCGGACCAATTACCGCCGGCGATTACTCTGCCTTTAAATGTTTTCATTGGGTGATCTCCTTTCCGGCCAGGATCTCCAAGATCTGGGCATCCATATAATAGCGGGCCACGGAATAGGTGCGGAGTTTATTACTATTTGTAATAATAGAGCGGCCTTTCGTCATAGGATTATTGGTATACATCAAGGGGCAGATACTGGTGAGTTTCACGCCCATTTTCATCAATTGTTTATAATGTTCGCTGCCTTGGAATGCCATTTTCACTTGGGGGCTGGTTGTCATAATCGTGCGGACCGCCACTTTTTTACGGCCGGTTTCCGCCAAAGAAGATTCCAGCCGTTCGGTCCAAGTGACCAACTGCTCCAGCGTTAAATGGGGGCAACCGATAAAGCAGAGATCCGGCTTGCTTTCCGGCCGTTTCCACATCACAGGGTAGGCCTTATAGACCCGTTCCAGTTCCTGATCGTCGATCACATAAACCTTGGCCGAGGGATCGATCAAGGCTTCGCCTTGGGCCTTGGCTTCGGGGGTGAGGCCATTGATATGATAGAGGCCCACTGCGCCGTTGCTGGCGGTGGCGGCGCCGAAATCTTTCAGGTAGCCGATATTCTTTTCGTCCAGTTCGTTGCCCAAAAATTCATCCAGACCGAACACATAGGGAACCTCTTCCATCACCTTCATCCCGATGGCGCTGCCCAGCACCTGCGCCTCCGGCTTTTTCGAAGTTTTTACGTAAACTTTCCAAGTGGCTTTCCGGCCTTCATCGGTCACCAATCCGAAATCGGGCACATAGCCCACGATGGCGCCGAATAGATCCAACATTCCGCTGTTGCGGTTGCAACGGGCGCCCAACACGGAGTTGGCATAAACCACCGCACTGCTTTCTGCCCAAGAGAGGATATCGCCTTCCTTGGGAATATTGCCCACTTGATCCAAATAGCAGGTGCAGGAGAAGGAATCCCCATCCCGCAGGCCCACTTTTGCCAATTGGGCTTCGTAATCTTTCTGTTTCTTATACATCACGTGGAACCCGATCTTTTCCAAGAGGGTGCATTTCACGTTTTCATAGTCCAAGGGGCGGGGATCCACGGTGAATTTCCCTTGGGTGGTAATACCGGCCTCGATCAGTTTATCCATGGTTGAGAAAAGCGGCTTCATCAAAGCGATGCCGAAACTGGTCACCAGATGGGCATCCTTATGGGTGACCGGCACCAGCTGTTTGGCGCCGAAAATCTCGCCATACATCACAACGGTTTCCATCACCTTCGCCATCACTTCGCCGTCACGGCCTTCCAGAATGGCCCGTTGATCGTCAGTTAACTGCATTTTATGGTCCATAAACCTTTTTCCTTCCTTTAATCAATTCTTCCTGTGAGTTCGCCTTGCGTTTTTAAGTTTTCAAAACCTTGCTGGCGCAGGGCCTCATAAGCAATGATCGCAACCGAGTTGGAAAGATTCAAACTGCGGGCCGCATCGATCATCGGGATCCGAATACATTCCTCGGGATGCTCCTTTAGGATCCGCTCCGGCAGGCCCCGGGTTTCCCGGCCAAACAGCAGATAGATCTCTTCTTCGCTCTTGAAATTCACATCGCTATAAATATGTTTGCCTTTGGTGGTACAATAATAAAATTTGCCCTTGCCTTCTTCCGCCTTTAAAAAATCCTCGTAGGATTCGTGAACCGTTAGGTTCAGATACTGCCAATAGTCCAGCCCCGCCCGGCGCACCGCCTTTTCATCGATGCGGAACCCCAAGGGTTTCACTAAATGCAACGCACAGCCGGTGGCGGCACAAGTGCGGGAAATATTGCCGGTATTCTGGGGGATCTCCGGCTCCACTAAAACAATATGGATCATAGGGTCAACTCCTTATTACATATTATAATAACACATCCAGTTTGTTTTTTCAACATTATAGGTTTTTTCAACATTATAGATTTTCTCAACATTGGCTAGAATATAGGGTAGAGGTGAGTGAATGGAACGATTTTCAAAATTAGCGGCCCACGCCCTGGAACAGAGCCTGTCCTTCGCCGAAGAACTGGGCCATACCTATCTGGGCAGCGAACATTTATTAATGGGCCTATTAAAAGAAAGCGAGAGCGTGGCTTCCCGGCTCTTAACGTCTAAGGGCATCACCGCCCAACGCCTGCAGGAAAAACTGCAACAATTGGTGGGCGTGGGCTCGCCCACCTTGCTTTCCATCAACGATATCACGCCCCGGTTGGAGGCCATCCTGACCCGGGCGGGGGTTTTGGCCCATCAGTTCGGGTTCACTGTTGTGGGCACCGATCATCTGCTGATGGCCCTTTGCGGTGCGCCGGCTTCGATGGCTTGCAAACTCTTGGAAGAATTCGGCCAGGATCCGGCAAAACTTTTAAGCCTTTTGCAGGAGCGGATGGGGATGAAGGATTTTCCCCTGCAAGCGGATAAGGGCCGGGCCCGGCCGGTGCCCGCCTTAAAATTTGCCATCGACCTAACCAAAGAGGGGAGCGGCTCCCCGCTGATCGGCCGGGAACAGGAATTGCGGCAGTTGATGAACATTTTAGTGCGCAAAACGAAAAATAACCCCTGCCTCATTGGGGAGCCGGGGGTAGGGAAGACAGTGATCGTAGAAGGGCTGGCCCAGCGGATCGCCGCCGGGGAAGTGCCGCCCGCTCTGCGGCAACTGCAAATCCGGATGCTGGATCTGCCGGCTATGATCGCCGGCACCAAATACCGGGGCGAATTCGAAGAACGACTGAAAGGCGTTCTGGAAGAGGCGGAAAAAGATCCCCGACTGGTGCTGTTTATCGACGAAATGCACATTTTAGTGGGGGCCGGGGCGGCAGAAGGGGCCATTGATGCGGCCAATATTTTGAAACCTGCTCTGGCCCGGGGGAAGGTGAAGGTGATCGGCGCCACCACTCTGGAAGAATACCGGCGGTATATCGAAAAAGACGGCGCCTTGGAGCGGCGGTTTGCCCCCATTCGGATCGAAGAGCCTTCCGAAGAAGAAACGATGGAGATTTTAAAGGGCCTGCGACCCGGGTTGGAGCAACATCATCAAGTGGAGTTCCCGGAGGAGAGCCTTTCTGCCGCCATTTCCCTTTCGGTGCGGTATCTGGGCGACCGCTTTTTGCCGGATAAGGCCATCGACCTACTGGATGAGGCCGGGGCTCAGGCCCAACTTTCGGCCTTTGAGGGGCAGGAACGCTCTGCCGGCCAAAAAATTCAGCAAAAACAACAGGAACTGGATCTTTTGATCCGCAAAAAGAAATTCAAAGAGGCGATGGCCTTGCGGGAGGAGATCAACCAACTGCAACTGCTGAAAAAAGATGCGCCGGCGCTGCGCCCCGCCGTTACCAAACGGCAATTGACCGCCATCATCAGCCAACAAACCGGCATCCCGCTCACCGAAAAGGGCTTGGAACGGCTGGCAGATCTGGAAGAACGGCTGAATGCCCGCCTGATCGGCCAGCCAGAGGGGATCGCCGCCCTCTGCCGGGCGGTGCGCCGGAGCCGGGCCGGCCTCAACGACCCCAAACGCCCCTCTTGCACTCTTTTGCTCTGCGGCCCCACCGGGGTGGGGAAGACCCGCCTGGCCCAACTGCTGGCAAAGGAACTTTTCGGCAAGGAAGAGGCATTGATCCGCTATGATATGGCGGAATTTATGGAATCCCATTCCGTGGCACGCCTGATCGGCGCTCCGCCGGGATATCTGGGCTTCGATCAGGGCGGGGGACTGGTGAGCCGGGTGCGGGAGCGGCCTTATAGTATTTTGGTTTTCGATGAGATCGAAAAAGCCCACCCGGAAGTGTTGAATATCCTTCTGGGCGTGCTGGATGAGGGTCGCCTCACCGACGGGCAGGGAAAAACCGCCAATTTTCGCAATTGCCTGATCCTGCTCACTTCCAACTTGGGTAGCGAAGTTTTGCAAAAAGAACGGCTGGGCTTCGGCGAAGGCGGCTCCGGCGATCTGGAACAGGCCGCCAAACGGGCTGTTAGCAAAAAACTGCGGCCGGAATTTTTGAACCGATTAGACGAAGTCATCGTCTTTAAAGAATTGGGCCGACCGGATTTGAGGCAAATTGCCGCGCTCCGGCTCAAGGAACTGGAAACCCGCCTGGCCGCCGGCGGCCACCCCCTGCGCTTTTCGCCCCAAGTGGCAGAAGAGGCGGTGGAGCGGGGCTATGATAAACGCTATGGCGCCCGGGCGATCCATCGCCTGATCGAGCGGGAGATCGCCGCCCCGCTTTCGGCCCGTATTTTGGCCGGTGACCCGCCCGCCGGGGAACTGGATCCGGCCTACTTTTGGCCGTTGGACCGACAACCCGCCCCGCCCCTCTCCGCCACGGGGGTGTAAGGAAACCCCGCCCGGAATTGTAGAAATGTTCTTAGCGCACATTTCTACAGTTCTATTCGCCGGAGCGGCGAGTTATATTGCTACGAAGTTATATTTGGACTAAGGTCCAAGTGATATTGCCTTCGGCAGTTTTAGGGCGAATAGAATATCACTAAGCCCAATGGGCTTAATATCACTTTCTTTTGAAATATCTCGC
>JAZNEH010000044.1:0-5150 GCA_045588515.1 Eubacteriales bacterium | reverse complement strand
GATCCCCGATGTGAGCGCTATCCCCTTTGATTGGAAGGCTCTTTTGGATCTGGACACCATCCCGATGGCGGCAGAGATCCTTTCTGCCCTGTTGCCGGATTTCACCAAAGAAGAAATGAAGGTTCTTTGTGAAAAAGCCTATACCGGAAAATTTGAAAGCGACGACCTGACTCCCTTGGCCCAAGTGGGCGATCGTTTTGTTTTGGAACTGTTCCGGGGCCCCACCAGCGCCTTTAAAGACGTGGCCCTTTCTATGCTGCCCCAATTGATGACTGCTTCCCGGGGAAAAACCGGAATGAAGGAAGAGATCTGCATCTTGACCGCCACCAGCGGTGATACTGGGAAAGCCGCGCTGGAAGGCTTCCACGATGTGGAAGGCATCAAAATTTTGGTTTATTATCCCAATAACGGTGTCAGCACCGTGCAGAAAGCCCAGATGGTAACCCAAACCGGCAATAACGTTGCCGTTGTTGCCATCAACGGCAATTTCGACGATGCCCAAACTGGCGTAAAAAATACCTTTGCGGCCGCCGCAGAAGGGCAACTGGATCCTGCCGGGAACGTGGTTCTTTCCTCAGCCAATTCCATCAATATCGGCCGGTTGGCGCCCCAAGTGGTTTACTATTTCAAAGCCTATGCCGATTTGGTGCGGGAAGGCAAGATCAACTGCGGCGATCCTGTAACCTATGTGGTTCCCACCGGCAATTTCGGCGATATTCTGGCCGGCTATTTTGCCAAGAAACTGGGCCTGCCCGTTGGCAAACTGATCTGCGCCTCCAACCAGAATAACGTGCTCACCGATTTCTTTGAAAAAGGCGTTTACGATCGCCGCCGCCCCTTCTTTAAAACCGATTCCCCCTCAATGGATATTCTGATTTCCAGCAATCTGGAACGGCTCCTTTATATGGTGAGCAACGACACCGATCTGGTGGCATCCTTGATGCAACAATTAAAAGAAGAAGGCCACTATACTCTGCCTGCCGATCTTCTGGCTAAAATCAATGCGGAATTCAGCGCCGGCTTCTGCACCGATGAAGCGGGTGCCGAAGCCATTGCCAAAGTTTGGAAAGACTACGGTTATTTGATGGATCCCCATACTGCCGTGGCTTGGAAAGTCAGCGAAGATTATACCGCCGCCGGCCATCAGGAACCGATTGTGGTTCTCTCCACCGCCTCCCCCTTCAAGTTCCCCAATGCGGTTTTGAAAGCCATCGGTGCAGAGCCGGAAACCAATGAATTTGATTGCTTGGAACAACTTTCTGCGTTAAGCGGTTTACCGATCCCCAAAAATCTGGCAAATCTGAAAGAAGCCAAAGTTTTGCACACCACGGTGATTGAAAAAGAAGAAGTGGTTTCCCACTCCTTGAAAAAAGCCGGAGAAAAGCAATGGTAACCTTTCGCATCCCCGCCTCAACTGCCAATATCGGCCCCGGATTTGATAGTTTCGGGTGCGCCTTGGCGCTTTATAATGAATATACCTTTGAACGTGCCGATAGGCTGGAAATCATCGGCTGTCCCCCGGAATTCGCCAACGAAGATCATTTAACGGTGGTCGCCTTTAAACGGGCTTTAAAAGAAATCAACGAGCCTTGGACCGGCCTGAAACTTACCATTCAATCCCATATTCCCTTCAGCCGGGGATTGGGCTCCAGCGCCGCCGTGATCGTGGCCGGAATTCGGGGCGCCAATGCGCTCTATGGCCATAAACTTTCTATTCAGAAAATGCTGGAACTGGCAACGGAATTGGAAGGTCACCCCGATAACGTGGCACCCGCTCTGCTGGGTGGATTTGTTGTTTCGATGATGGATCATGGCAAGCCTCTTTGGGTGCAACGGCCCATCCATCTGGCGTTGCGTTTCGTTGCACTGATCCCGGATTTTCCGCTCAGTACCAGCAAGGCCAGAAGCGTTCTTCCCCCGCAGATTCCCCGGGATGATGCAGTGTTCAATATTGCCCACGCCGGGATTTTGCCCTATGCGCTGGAAAGCGGCGATGAAGCCTTGATCCGGGCCGCTTTACAGGATCGGCTCCATGAGCCCTATCGCAGAAGTTTGATAACCGATATTGAGATCGTTGAAAAAACCGCCCGAGAACAGGGCGCCTTATCCTTTTGTATCAGTGGTGCCGGTCCCACCTGCCTTTGCCTAACCCGGGATCCTGAATTCATCCATCGGATGCGTGCCCATCTGAATCCTCCCAACAGCAAGTGGGAAATCCAGGAACTGCCCATAGCACCGCCGGTAACCTTATAATAGAAAAGATGCACAACATCTTCGATGTTGGGCATCTTTTTATTCAAATAATTCGTCTTCGGGCTCTTCTTCCGGCTTTTCTTCCGGCTCTTCTTCCACCTCATCGATTTGTTTCTTCACCGTTACTTTTTGGATAGACTCTCCTTGATTAAAGGTGAGTTTCATTTTTTTGCTATTCACTTTTTCATAGCGATAAATATACACGTTTCCATCCTCTGCCGTTAGGGTGAAGGAATCCTGAGTGGCGGTGAAATCCCCGGAAATGACTAGTTCCCCGTTGATCAAAAGAAAAGTATCATCTTCGCAGTTAAAAGATAGGGAAAGATCTCCGCCTTCCCACGCACCGTGCATCCAGTTATTATTATAGAATTTTTGGAAGTAAAGATTGATGACCCCGACAATCACCAGGCAACCAACCACAGCCGAAAGGGTCCAGACCAGCCATTTAGGCATATGCTTTTTTTCTTTCGGCCGCCCATAAAAGCAACGGGGGCAAATATGGTTCGGATCCGAATGTTCGGTTCCGCAACGGGGACAGATCATATTCATTCTCCTTTTATCAAGAGAGCCGCCCGGAAACGAGCGGCTCTAGCTATTTTAAAATTATTCGCCCAGATTTGCGAAAAGATCCAAGAAGTTCAGATCCACAGATTCTTCGCCCTTATCTTCTTCCTCAGTTCCGGGGAAGTTGAGCATAGGCTCATCGGCAACCAAGCCTTTGCGGTTCCGTTCAGCAGAGGGGAAGCCGGTGGCAATGACGGTTACGATGATCTCATCCTCCAGATCGCTATTCAAAGCGGCACCCCAGATGATGTTAGCATCGGGATGAGCGGCCTGCTCGATCATCTGGCTGGCTTCATAAACTTCATCCATACCGATATCGGGAGAAGCGGTGATATTGAAGATTACGCCGGTTGCACCATCGATAGAAGTTTCCAGCAAGGGGCTGGAGATTGCCATCGTTGCAGCGGCAACAGCCTTATCTTTCCCGGAGGCACGGCCAACGCCCATATGGGCATTTCCGGCATCTTTCATAATCTTATGAACGTCTGCAAAGTCCACGTTAACCAAGCCGGTAATCAAGATCAGATCGGAAATGCTCTGCACGCCTTGGCGCAA
The DNA here is from genome assembly GCA_045588515.1 of Eubacteriales bacterium. Lineage (GTDB taxonomy): Bacteria > Bacillota > Clostridia > Oscillospirales > QAKW01 > QAKW01. Next base: position 1,778 of record JAZNEH010000044.1, on the reverse strand, counting down.
AACATCATCAGCGATCTGGAATGCATTCAAAAGAGTGATGCGTTCATTGGTAGCATCTTTTAATTTATCGTTGGGGATCACGATCAGGCTATCCACATGAGCCCGCAATTTTTCAATTCCGGCTTCGGCAGTTTTCATTTTACGCTGACCTTCAAAGCCGAAGGGTTTGGTTACGATTGCAACCGTCAAGATGCCCATATCCTTTGCAATTTCAGCAACAACAGGAGCACTGCCGGTGCCGGTGCCGCCGCCCATACCGGCAGCAATAAACACCATATCAGCGCCACGGAGCATTGCCTCGATTTCTTCGCGGCTTTCCAAGGCACTGTTTTCACCAATGTTCGGGTCGCTTCCGGCGCCCTTGCCTTTGGTTAATTTTTCACCGATCTGAACCTTGGTCTGGGCAGGAGAAGACTCCAAAACCGGGCGGTCCGTATTCACCACCACAAATTCAACGCCCATAACCCCGGCTTTGATCATCCGGTTCACTGCATTACAGCCACCGCCGCCGCAGCCGATCACCTTTATATTTACAACGCTATCTGCGCTTTCGGTATATTCAAAACTTGCCAACGTTTTTTACCTCCCGCTATATTTCTCTATATAGTATTATTTTAATATTAAATAACACTAATTGCAAGAGTTTTTATTAAATTTCAAAAGAAAATATTTCCAAATCACTTTTGGGGCCGATAATAAACCCGTTCCACATTCGAAACATCCAAGGTTGCCGATTGGCTCACGCCGTTATCTTTCAGCAAATAGGCCGCCAGTTCCACCTTGGTATCGGCCTGATCCAAAGTACCGAATTCGATGGTAACCGTTTGATGATAACTCAGCGAAATATCATAGCGTGCCTTAAACCGCACCTCGCCAACCTCTTTCCAATCCAGTTCCGGGTTATTTTGAAAAGCCAGATAAAGCCGTTCCAAAAAGCCGGTATAATCGGCTTCTGCCGCAAAGGCAAGGGTTTTGCCCACTTCCGGCGCAGAAACATCCGGCAAAATCAACTGGGGCACGCCGATCAGTTTTTCGGGCATCGCCGATTCCTCTTCCTCCGGCCCAGGTTGTTCTTCTCCGGAAGGTTCTTCTTCCCCTTCTGCTGCTTCAGGCTCTGTTTCTCCCGCCTCTTCAACATTCGTTTCTTCCGCAGGTTGCTCTTCTTCCGTTGAAGGTTCTGATTCTTCGGCCGGCGGTTCCGGCGCTGGAACCGGCGGGATATAATCCACATATTCCAAAACCCGATAATATTCATTCATAAGGGCAGCACCGGAGGGAGTGGCGAGCCAAACAACCGGCTCATTTTCTAACACTGTGATCTTCAATTTACTTGGCAACTGCCGCCGGATCGTAACCTCTTTCACGTAGGGTAATTCCTTCATCTGATCGATCACTTTGAATTTATCCAATCGAAATAAATTCTGCCCCACTTTCAATCCGCCCTGTTCCAAGATCTGGGCAGCCGAATAGCGGGAGTTACCCTCTACTATGATGGTTTCAGCGTTGAAAAACACCGTCATTGAAAGAATGGTTAAGGTTAAAATAAACAACACGAAAAGCAAGCCGAAGAAAACCACCTTCGCCCGCTTTTTCCGTTTTTGCTTTTTCACATAATAGCGTTCCACGCTGTTCATGATTTCACCTTCTCCGATTAACGAGTATTTTAACGCCGGATCCTTGATCAATTAAGTTCAAACTGAATGTATTAATTCAAAAATTTCCCGATAAATCACTTCGCCCGCTTCCGGCAATGCCAGTTTTGGGGCTTGGGCGCTCAA
>JAZNEH010000043.1:0-6189 GCA_045588515.1 Eubacteriales bacterium | reverse complement strand
AGGTTTGATCGATCCGCAGGGCGATTTCAGTGCCGGGGATCATCTCCCCTTTTACCAGATGTTCTTTGATAATCTTTTGTGCAATTGTGAGTCCCATTGTTTTATCCTTTCAAAACGTGTCTTTTGCATTCATTGTATGTTCCAGCATTTTTTGGGCAGCCAGTTCCGAATTCCGGGCAGCCAGCGCCTCATAAATAGCCCGATGTTCCTGCACAGAATCTTTGGCACGGCTTCGGTTTTCTACCGAAACTTTTCGATAGCGTTGGGCTTTATTATGCAAGGGGGTTAGTGTATCATAAAAAACCGTACTACCGGAATAAAGATAGATCAATTCATGGAATTTGCTATCCATAGCCTTGATATGATCGGAATCCTTTTTGGTTAAATAGAACTCTTGCAGATCCACTGTTTCCTGAAGTTTTTTCAGTTCTTCATCGGTGATCCGGGAGGCGGCGCGGGCCGCAGCCAGCCCTTCGATCCGAAGCCGAACTTCCATAATATCGCCCAGATCGGCTTTGGTGATCCCTAAAACCTTCAAGCCCTTTCCGGTATCTTCCAACAAATGTTCCTGCTGCAAGCGGCGCAAAGCCTCCCGAATGGGCGTTCGGCTAACGCCCATGGCTTCGCAAAGTTTCAGTTCCGTTAAAACTTCGCCCCGGGCATATTGGCCGCAAAGGATCTGGGATTCTAACTGTTCAAAAACCTGATCCGCCAAAGAATAGTTTTTATGTTCGAGCATTATGCTTCTCCTTTCAGTTTCCCGCCGGAAAGTTCTTCGATCTTGGCTTCTAATTCACCGGCCGAGAGGGTGGTTTGCCGGCCGCCTTCATATTCCTGATCGATCCACTCTTTCATCCTCACCACCAAATCACTGCGCTTATCCACTGCATCTGCGCCGGAAAGATGATAGTTCTCATTGATCCAGTAGGCAATGCCGGCCAAACCGGAGGTCTTGCCGATCATTACAGTGGCGGGCCGATTTAAAATCTTTTTGGTATCAAAAATATTATAGATTTCTTCATCTTTCAAAAGGCCGTCGGCGTGGATACCGGCTTTCGTCATATTAAAGTTACGGCCGATGAAGGGCGTCATCAGCGGGATCTCATAGCCGATCTCGTGCTTGAAATAATCGGCAATCTCGGTTATCACCTGCGTATTCATTCCATCCAAAGAACCCCGCAATGAGGCATATTGCATCACCATAGCCTCCAAGGGCACGTTCCCGGTTCGCTCGCCAATGCCCAGCAAAGAGCAGTTTACTGCGCTGGCACCATAAAGCCATGCTGTGGAAGCATTGGCAACCGCCATATAAAAATCGTTATGACCATGCCATTCCAGCAGTTCGCTGGGTACATTGGAATAATGTTGCAACCCATAAATCAGGCCGGCAACGCTTCGAGGCAAAGCGGCCTCGGTATAGGGAATTCCGTAGCCCATAGTATCACAGGCCCGGATCCGCACCGGGATACCAGCATCCCGGCTCATTTTCATCAGTTCGTTCACAAAGGGAACCACGAATCCATAAAAATCAGCCCGAGTGATATCTTCCAGATGGCAACGGGGCATTACCCCGGCATCAAAAGCCTGCCCCACAGCAGACAGATATTGATCCATCGCTTGGCGACGAGTCATTTTCAGTTTCTTGAAAATATGATAGTCACTGCAAGAAACTAAAATCCCCGTTTCCCGCACCCCCAGATCCTTCACTAACTTAAAATCTTCCTTGTTGGCTCGGATCCAAGTAGTGATCTCAGGAAAGCGCAGGCCCAGTTCCTGGCACCGGCGCAGGGCTTCCCGATCCTTTTCGCTATAAACAAACATCTCCGTTTGGCGGATGATTCCATAGGGGCCGCCCAACTTGGAAAGCAGTTTATAGATCTCCACAATCTGATCCACGGTATAGGGTTCTACCGACTGCATCCCATCCCGCAAAGAAGTGTCTGTGATCCAGATTTCCTCCGGCATCCCCAAGGGCACCCGCCGATGGTTGAAGGATACTTTGGGAATTTCTTTATAGCTATATAAATCCCGATAAAGCTCGGGATTTTCCACATCCTGCAATTCATATTTATAGGTTTCATCTTCCAGCAAATGGCTGACATTGGAGATTTCCAACATTGTATGCTCCTCCTTTAAGTATAATTGTATACAATTATACCACCTATTGTGAGGATGTCAACGGAAATTTGACTAAAATTCGTTCTTTTTTCAAGGAAAATGCTGGCAAAAATGTAAAAACGCCGAAGCCCTCCCTCATCCGGCGGCATATGCCGCCACCTTCCCCCAAGGGGAAGGCTTTGGAAGTTCTGCTTATAATAGATCAGCCCTGCGGGAGATCGTTTATTCCCGCAGGGCTGTTGTTTTAAATTGCAATTACCTTAAATTGTTCCCCCTTGAAAGGGGGAACACGAACCGTCCGCTGACGGTTCGGAGGGGGTCAATCAATCACGTTTTTTAGGTCGATCTCCATAATGGTGCGGCGGCCGGTGGCGTTGCTATCCAAAGAGATCTTATCACCGGCAGGGTTCCAGCGAGCGTGGAGATCGCATCGCAGATCTGTTAAAGGGGGATCGGTGACGGGGATGGCCGCCAGAACGATGCATTGCTCCGTTTCGGTATCATAAAGATAGAGTTTCCGTTTGTGATCCTCCCGGCCGGGATAGCCATCACCGCTGATATAGCGGCGATCAGGGGAATAAAGGCAATGAACGTCGCCAATGAGCTGCTTTTCGGGAATCCACATTTTATGGGGCGTTTGATCTTCCATCCGGAAAAGGGCGTGCTTGAAGGGATAGAAGCCCACCACGCCGGTGCCGTAGACCATCAAAATTTCTTCATCATTTTTCCAATGGTAATGGGAATTCACTTCATAATCGGTGAGCTTATAGAGATTTCCCTCCAAATCGGAAGTCAGAAGCATCGTACGATGGTAGCCAATGGTGCCCGAGAAATTCCTTAAGAGGAACAAAAACCGATTGCCCGAAGGATTGAAAGTGATATGGTTCACCACAAGTTTTTCATCGGTATAGGGCGCTTGGGGGAATTCCTTTGCCATTCGCTCATAACTGACGATCAACTTATATTCGCCGGTTTGCAGATTTTGAAGAAAAATGCCGTCTTCAGCGGGATGCTTCACTTCTGCAAAGGGATCGGGCTTGCCCGCATAGCCATAGCCCGGCCGGAAATCAAAAATCCGACTAAAATTAATGGAAAGGGAATATTTCCCATCAGCGGAAACGTGGGCACTGGGCAAGGGGCAATAGCGGCTCTCGCCGGTTTTCCAATTGGTGATGGCGGTTTCAAAATGATCGCCTTTTCGCACGTTATATAAAATGTGATCCTCGCCGTACCATTGGAGCATAGCCCCCTGCTGGAAGTTCCAAGCGGTGGTTTCGGCAATCTTATGAAAGGTTTGAGTTTCCAGATCGATATAGCCCAGTTCCGCCACGTCATCAGCCTCCGGCAGACGGTCTACGAATTGCACCTTATGGGCCAGGTGGAACCTGCCGTTGGGGTGATAGGGTTGCAGATCGTAATAACCAAAGAAATAATGGCCGTCTGCAGGCGAGATCTCCCGCATTTTCAGTTCAAAGCTTTCGTTCATTTGAGGTTTGCCTCCGAGGCGGAATTTTCATCGATGAACAGATGCCAATCCGGGTGCTGCTTAAGCATCGTGGCCGGCACCATCGGGGTAAGGTCATTTTCCAAGGTTGCATTGATAGCCCAGGCCTTCACCTGATGAGGCACAGCAGAAATGATGGTTTTGGCAGACATAATCTGTTTCACCGTCATAGAAACCGCCTGTTTGGGCACGGATTCCAGATCCGGGAACCAGCCTTCGCCCAATTGCTGATTGCGGCATTTTTCATCTAAATTCACCACAATATAGGCGTTTTCATTTTCAAAATCCGCCGGGGGATCGTTGAACGCGATATGGGCATTTTCGCCGATCCCAATCAAAGCCACATCCACCGGGGCTTCTCGGAGTTTGGCAGAAAGTTTTTCAATATTAGCAGCCAAATCCCCTTCTGTTTCCACATAATAGACCGCCTTGGGATGGGTTAGATCTGCAAAACGCTCCTTGATATATTTTCGAAAACTGGCAGGATGGCTGATGGGCAGATCCACATATTCATCCAGATGGAATACTTCCACCTTCGACCAATCCACCGATTTTTGCACCAAGGCGGCAATGGTTTCAAATTGCGAGGCGCCGGTGGAAAGAACCAAGCGGGCACTCCCCTTTTGCGCAATGGCAGAGATCAATTTTTCAGCAGTTTGCTCAGCGGCTTTTGCGCCCAGTTCGGCTGCGGTTTTGGAAAGAATGATATTCATCGTTTTTCTCCTTATTCAAATTGGTACCAATGATCGGGTACAAAATCCTTACAATCGGTATTTTCTACAGGAATATCAATTCCATAGCCGGGATCATTATGCTTGAAACTATCGTATTGTGTTGCCATCCAGGCCAACTCGCCCGTGAGATCCTCGTAATCGAAAAGGGGTCGATATTTGCGTTTTCCCCGGTTGGCTTCATCGGGGGTTTCGATCATACTATAGCGGAAGGCCATCCGCATCAGGCGGATATTGTTACGGCAGACCCGATCCCGGGCGGCGGCAAGGGCCCGCTCAAAGAGGTCGTAGACCCGATCACCATCAATGTGCATCGCCACATAGTGGCCGCTCTGCTGGATGTTTACCTGTCCGTCCAGAGTGTCTTCCATCAATTCCAAAGCCTCCGCTATGAAAGGCGCCCCCTCCCCAAAGAGGCCGCAGAGGGCGGTGAGGTTTTCTTTAAAGGAGCGGGAATGATCATAGGCGGTGCGGCCGAAAGTGTAAAAATTCAACAGATGGTTCCAAAGATTAAAACATTCAATTTGAGTGCCGGCACCGGCAATGCCCTGTTTCGCATAATGTTTCCAAATACTTTGGATCTCATCGGCCATGGGCACGATCCGCTGGCAGTTGCCATAAACGCCCATATAATAATCATAGTAAACCGTTTGAGCGCCGGTTTTCCGTCAAGCGGCCAGATTTTCATCAAAATCCGTGCCGATCAGGCAAGAACCATCGGGCTTACCACAGGTGCGCAAGCCGGTGGCCGACCAAGTAGCCTCATCGATGAACAAATTGGAACTTAACGCTACGTCCTTGGGCCAAAAAGCGATGCAATCCACCAAGGGATTTTCATCGATCCACCGAATGATATTACGGCTAATCGTTTCGATACACTCCATATTCCGGGTGCGTTTTGCCATAGGCCTCCGGGAACATCTCGTTCCCGAAATAAGGCAACCACATAAAGGCGGCTTCGTGGTGACCTACGCTGAGATTGATCCCTCGCTTTTCCAGTTCCGGCAAAAAGCCGATCTTTTTATATTTTTCATAGACCGAGCCCCATGTTAGAATTCGGTTATAGCGGTTTTTGGAGAGCCAATCCACAAAGGGCAAATTCAGTTTATGGGCAGGGTTTCCGGCGGCATCGCCATATTGGACGATGGCGGTACGATAGGGGCGGTCTGCCCCGGATTTCACAAACTGCCCTTCCGGCAGTTCCACCGCTTCCGCTTGGGGAACAACCTCCCCTGCGGCCAGTTCCGGATGGCTATAGGCTGCCAAAACACAGCCCAAATACCGCTCTAAAAATTCATAAACACCGTAAAGAGTGCCCCGTTCCCGATCATCCTTTTCTTCGCTGCCGGCGATCAAGATAGCATCCGGCATAATCCACAATAAAAAACCCTCTTCACCGGAACAAAGTTCCTTGAATTCTTCTTGTGTGATCCGCCCTGCAGTGGCCGGGTTGCGCCCGGGCCCGCCGATCAGAATGGGGGTTTTCTCCCCTTCCGGGGTACCGAAGATCCGAAGCAGGTACCGCTCCAACTCCTCGCCGGCAAATTGCTCCCGAGGGGTAGGCTCCGGCGGCAGGATCAATTTAAAACCTTGTTTTTTAGAAAGAATCATTGAGAAGTCCCTCCTTTTTCCCCATTATATAACAGGAAAACCTTGAATTCCTTGAAAAATATGCTATTTAATCAATAAATCTTGATTTTTTTGATATAAAAACTCCTCTGAACATCAGAGGAGTTTCATCAATAGTTCGCAGACAAAAACCCCGCCGCAGGAAAGCAACGCCACCGGCAACAGTTCCAGCCCTAAAAAAGAGCAGAGCAATGCCACTGCCAAGCC
>JAZNEH010000042.1:0-5177 GCA_045588515.1 Eubacteriales bacterium | reverse complement strand
GAAAAGATCGCCTATATGCTGGAAATGCGTGCTTCCGGCCGTGATAAGGTGCAGGATTATGCCGATAAGTTCGGCGTGGAATTCTTCCCCGGCCAGAAACCCTGGGGCGTGAAGGTAGACGTAGCAATGCCCTGCGCCACCCAAAACGAAATCGGGATGGACGAGGCCAAAAAACTGGTGGAAAACGGCGTTCCCTATTACATCGAAGTGGCCAATATGCCCACCACCAACGAGGCTCTTGCTTATTTGAAGGCAAACTGTAAGGCCGTTGCTCCTTCTAAGGCTGTAAATGCCGGCGGCGTTGCCGTTTCCGCTCTGGAAATGAGCCAGAACTCTATGCGCTATAGCTGGACCGCCGAGGAAGTGGATGCCAAGCTGAAACAAATTATGAAGGATATCCACGATAACTCCGCTAAGGCCGCCGAGCAATACGGCTTTGGTTATGATCTGGTGGCCGGTGCCAACCTGGCGGGCTTCCAGAAGGTAGCCGACGCTATGATGGCCCAAGGCCTCATCTGAGTCCGGACTTCCAAAAAAAGCACCGAACGTAGAAAAAATAAATAACAAAGGAACTACCTATTCTTATCACAAGATAAGACGGGTAGTTCCTTTTCTTTTTTTTGCTCTTTTTTGAAACCCCGGGTCACTGCGCCTCCTTGTTGTTTTTATCTTAGAGTTTGTGGTTATTCCTCACTCTGATCCGCAAAGGAATAATCGTTCAGTTCCTTAAAATCAAGAAATTCTGCCGGAGTCATACTGAATGCATTAGCGATTTGATGAATTGTTTTGATCCCGGGATTCTGGGTGTTCCCTTGCATAATATTATCCAGAGTAGACTGTTTTACCCCGCTCATATTAGCCAGTTTATTGATCGAAAGTTTTCTGTTTTTGCAAAGACTTGCTATTCTTTGAATAAAAAGATCTGAATATGCCATTCAATCACACCTCATCATTATATTACCCATAAACGGTTAATATAATGATATGTTCACCCGTTGTCAATGTTACCCAAATACGGGTTGACTGATTAAAAATTATTTGATATAGTTAACTTAACCATATTTGGGTAGGTGGTGATTTTTATGGTTTGCACATTCTTCGGGCATCATGATGTATCGAATGATGCCGAGCAAAAAATAGCGTGTGTTTTGATTGATTTGATTGAAAATAAAGGGGTAACGGATTTTTACGTAGGAAACCAGGGGCGATTTGATTATTATGTGCGTAAAAATCTGAAAAGGTTGAAAAAGATGTACCCTCATATCCGATATAGCGTTGTTTTAGCCTATTTCCCGGTAGAGCAAAGGGACGAGGACTACACCGACACCATCTTCCCGGACGGTTTGGAAAAGGCCATCCCTCGCTTTGCCATCATCAAACGAAACGAATGGATGATCGAACGAGCTGATTATGTAGTTACCTACGTAAGCCAACCCTATGGAAACGCCGAAAAATTCAAAAAAATGGCTTTAAAAAAGGGTAAAACCGTCATTGAATTGGCTCAAAAAAGTTGACACAGGGACGGTTCTCGCGTCAACTTTTTTATTTTTCTCTTGCATAAATACCCCCTGGGGGTATATAATAGAATTGGAGGTGAGAATATGAAAACCGAACAATATAATATTACAGGAATGCACTGTGCGGCTTGTTCCGGGGCCGTTCAGCGGGTAGTCAGCCGGCTGGCGGGTGTGGAGAGTTGCGAAGTGAACCTGATGACCGAAAAAATGGCGGTTACCTTCGATGAAGCCATCGTAGGCTACGCTGATTTTGAGCGTGTGATCCAGAAGGCCGGATTCGGCATTGAGATTCCGGCGCCGGAGCCCAAGCCCCAGCCCAAAGTAGGCCGAAAGCCATGGGGCTTGCTGGCGGCCGGGATCCTGAGTCTGCTCCTTTTATATATCTCTATGGGGCAGATGTTCTTCCCCGATCTGCCGGTGCCGGCCTTTGCCCATATGAGCCTGCATCCCTTAGGCTTTGCCCTGACCCAGATCGTCCTTTGCCTGCCGGTGATGGCGATTGGCTATCATTTTTTCACCGGCGGATTTTCTGCCCTCTTTAAAGGGAATCCCAATATGGATAGTCTGGTGGCCGTTGGAGCAACCGCATCCTTCCTTTATAGCCTTTGGATGGTCTTTCAGGTGGGGAACGATCCCCACGCCGTGCATCATCTTTATTTTGAATCCGTTGCCGTGGTGATTACGCTCATCAAGTTGGGCAAATATTTTGAGGCCCGCAGTAAAGATAAAACCACGGACGCCATTCGCCGTCTATTGGAACTGACACCGGATGTGGCCCATCTTTGTCAAGGGGATGCCGTAACCGACGTACCCACCGGCAGTCTGAAGCCCGGGAACCGTGTACTGGTACGGCCCGGTGAAAAGATCCCCTTAGACGGGCTAGTGGAAACCGGCAGCGGCTCGGTGGATGAATCTATGCTTACCGGCGAAAGTATGCCTGTAGCCAAGGAGCCCGGTGCTGAAGTAACCGGCGGCAGTTTGAATTTGGACAGTGTCCTCTACCTGAAGGTGACCCGGGTGGGCAAGGATACCACTCTTTCCAAAATCATCGCTTTTGTAGAGAACGCCCAAGCAAAAAAAGCGCCTATCTCCAAACTGGCCGACCGGGTGGCCGGCGTATTTGTGCCGGTGGTGATGGCGATTGCGTTTCTGGCCGCTTTGATCTGGCTCATTGCCGGCGAAGAATTTTCCTTTGCCATCCGCATTTTCACCAGCGTATTGGTGATCGCCTGCCCTTGCGCTCTGGGATTAGCCACCCCCACCGCCGTTATGGTGGGCACCGGTTTGGGCGCCGCCCAAGGGATTTTAATTAAAAACGGCGAAACCCTGGAAACCACCCATCACGTAAAAGTGGCCGTTTTCGATAAAACCGGAACCGTCACCCGGGGCAAGCCGGCTGTCACCGACCTGCGGGGCGCCGACCCCGAAAAAATGGTCGCCTATGCGGCCACCGCCGAAACCGGCGCCAATCATCCCCTTGCCGATGCCATTTTGGCCTATGCCAAAGCAAAGGAGATCCTCTTTGATCGGCCGGAAGAACTGAAAAATTATCCCGGTAAAGGCATCCGTTGCCTCTGGGATGGAAAAGAAATCACCGTTGGCAAGAAGGAATTCCTTTTAGAACAGGGAATCACGCTGGAAGGCTTCGGCACAGAAGCCGATCTGTTGGCAAAAATGGGCAAAACCATTTTGTTTGTAGCCGAAGGAAAAGCCGCTTTGGGGCTGATCGCCGTGGCCGACGAACTGAAAGAAACCTCTGTGCAAGCCTTTCAAAGCTTGAAAAATATGAATATCCGCACCGTGTTACTCTCCGGGGATAACCGCCCTTGTGCCGAGCATATCGGTGGTGAATTGAAGGCCGATGAAGTCTTTGCTGAAGTCCTGCCGGAAGAAAAGGCCGCTATCGTCGAACAACTAAAACAGAAATACGGTTCTGTTCTGATGGTGGGCGACGGCATCAACGATGCCCCCGCCCTCACCGCCGCCGATATCGGTTGCGCCATCGGCAGCGGTAGCGATATCGCCATCGATTCCGCCGATCTGGTGCTGATGAAAAACGATCCCCGTGACGTGGCCCGGGCCATCCGGCTCAGCCGCTTGACTATGCGTACCATCAAGCAAAACCTTTTCTGGGCCTTTTGCTATAACGTGATCTGCATCCCTGTGGCCGCAGGTCTGCTCCATCTGTTCGGCGGCCCTTTGTTGAACCCTATGATCGCCGGACTGGCCATGTCCCTGAGTTCCGTTTGCGTGGTTACCAACGCGTTAAGATTGCGAGGTAAAAAACTGTGAGCACTTGCTGTGAAAAGAAAAAATACCGCTCCCCCGAAGAAAAAAAGGCACTCTTAAATCGATTGAGCCGAATCGAAGGCCAGATCCGGGGCATTCGGGGAATGTTGGAAGAAGATGCCTATTGCATCGATATCCTAACCCAACTTTCTGCCGCCAAAGCGGCGGTGGGCGCCCTGAGCGATCAACTGCTTACGGCCCATATTAAAACCTGCGTGGTAGAAGGGGTGCAACAGGGCAACCCCGAAGTAATCGATGAATTAACAGAAACGGTTAAAAAATTCATAAAATAAGGAGAAACAAAATGAAGAAAATTAAAGTTCCCGATATGCACTGTGAAAACTGCGTGCGCCGTATCACCGAGGCTATGGCCGAAATCAAAGTGGACGCCACCGTGGACCTGGCTACCCAGACCGTCACCGTGAACGGCTGTGAACATTGCTATAAAAAAGCCTTCGATGAGATCTACGACCTGGGCTTTACCCCGGAAGAGGCATAAAAATACAAAATGGACTGCAGCAGCAGTCCATTTTGTCTTTATCCTTCCATCTGGCGCCCTAAAAAGAGAGCACCGGTCTGAAGAGCCTTCTCCTCGGCTGTGGAAACACCCTTTCCGTTGTCTAATAGACCGATCATACCCACTAAATCGCCCCCGGCTAAAATGGGCCAGGCGGCGGCTAACCGGGGATCCTCCCGATCCTTCAAAAGAGCCATACCTTGGCCGCCATCGGCCTTGAAGGACCGCCGGTCGTTAATCATCGTTTCGCAACTCTCGCTAATCTCCCGCTCCAACACTTCCCGCTTGCCGGGCCCGCCACAGGCGATCACCCGCTCACGATCCGCCACCACGCAAGAACTGCCGCAAACACTTTGTAACGCCGCCGCAAATTCACTGGCCACCTCTGTCAATTCCCGAATAGGCGCATACTTCTTAAAGACCACTTCCCCCTCTTTCCCGGTAAAGATCTCTAACGGATCCCCCTCCCTGATGCGAAGGGTTCTTCTGATTTCTTTTGGGATAACGACTCTGCCGAGGTCGTCTATTCTTCTCACAATCCCAGTTGCTTTCATATATTTCTACTCCTTTTCTCTACTCTAAAATGTGCCGAAAACCCAGTATTTATGCGGGTTTTCTGGATTTATTGATTTGCTCAAATCAAGCCTCGTCCCACCCAAAAGTACGACACTACCAAGGTCCTTATCTGAGACGAGTTGTTGTTTTTGTTCTTTGTTAGTATCACACTTTTTGTAGAAATTATGAGTAGAATTTCCAATTGTTTTTTATATTTTAAATCAAAACATCAAAGAAGCGATGACTTGTGATTGTCATCGCCCCTCAAGTTATATAATGTTAAAACAAACCATTTGGAT